>NZ_DGVO01000054.1:29830-30254 GCF_002394995.1 Bifidobacterium sp. UBA4282 | reverse complement strand
ACTTGCCGGAGCCGGACAGGCCGGTGAACACCACCATGCGGTTGCGCGGCACCTCCAGGTCCACATCCTTCAGGTTGTGCTCGCGAGCGCCCTGGATGACGATCTTCAGGTCGTTGGGCAGATGCCCCAGGTCGGCGATCAGCGAGGTGCCGTTCTGCCTCATCGGGGCCTTGGCCAGCTCGCGCGCGAGGAACGAGTCGCTGGTCAGCACCCGTTCCACCGTTACCGTGCCGTTCTTCGACGCCGTACGTTTCGCAGCCACCGCAGCCTCCTTATGCCGATATGGATTGGTCGCCCGTTATATCATGCCAAGGATACCGCATTCGGCGCGATGATTCGAACAGTTGTTCGATGGCGTGTCCTGTTTCATCCGCGGCGGGCGACGAAGCGCGCGGTGGACAGGTAGATAATCCAGGCGACCGGC
>NZ_DGVO01000054.1:0-29753 GCF_002394995.1 Bifidobacterium sp. UBA4282 | reverse complement strand
AACAGCGGATAGAACCATGTGATCGGCAGCGAGCCGTAGAACAGGCCGCCGAGCATCGGCCCCAGCGACATGCCCAGGTCGATGCCGATGTAGTACGTGCTGTTGGCGATGCCGCTGCGCTCCTTGCCCGCGATGACGACGGCCTCGGCCTGCGTGACCGAACTCATCATGCCGTAGCTGAACGCGGTCAGGACCGCGCCGAGCAGCAGCACCCAGTCGTTGCGCATCAGCGCCAGGCACAGCAGCATGCCCACCATCGCCACCGTGCCCACGATGAAGAACAGACGGAACGGCTTGGTATCGAACAGGTTCCTGAACGCCAACCGCAGCACCAGCAGCGCCGCCGCGTACAGCGGGAAGAACAGGCTGACGTCCACATCCAGGCCGCGTGCGTCGGCGACCTCGACCAAGAACGACTGGTTCGCGAAGTACGGGATCGAAAAACACATGAACACCAGCGACAACGGCACCACGCGCGGTTCGACGATGGCACGCAGCGTGAACCGGCGTGCGGCGGGCCTTGCGTCGGTCCCGGCGGCATCCGCGCCGCCTTGCCGTATGGGGTGGCCGCCATTGCGGACGAACAGCACGGCGATCACCATCAGCGCGGCCAGCACCGTCGAGATCAGGAACGTGCACCGGTATCCGATGAGCTGCTGCGCCCGGATGCCGACGGCCGGGCCGATCGCCATCGCCAACGCGTTCATCGTGCCGTACAACCCCATGCCGGCACCCATGTGACGAATCGGCAGCAGCATGGCCATCCACGTCGCCAGACACACCGAGCAGCAGGCGAACCCGACGCCGTTGACCATGCGGGCCGCGATCAGCGAGGCCGGGTCGGAGGCCAGCGCATACCAGACGCTCGATACGAGATACAGTGCGGAACCGAACGACACAATCGCTCTCTTGCTGATACGGTCGGACAGGTTGCCGGCGATCGGACGGCAGAACAGCGAGACGAAGTTCATCGCAGCCGTGACCAATCCCATCAGCGCACCGCCCGCGCCCAGGCTTTCGGAGAATCCCGCCATCAGCGGCGACACCAGCATATTGCTGGCCATGAAGCAGAACGTCGCCGCCATCACCAGCACCACATCGCGGTTCAACAGCCGTTCCTCGCCTCGTTCGCCCATCGTGTGTCTCCTTCCCGCCTCTCCCGTTCCGGCGCGGTCGTCGCCCGACGACCATATGCCGTGCGGTCCGGGGGCGGATACCACGATACGTCGGACGGCAAACCGCCAGATATCCGGGGTTCGGTATGATGGACGGTTGGCGTTGCAGAAACGGTATGCAGAACATGACGGACACGAGTCGCAAGTTAGGGTGAGACGATGGCCATCGAGGCGCAGGGATTGGAGATTCAGATCGGTGCACGCACGCTGCTGCACCCCACCGACTTCCACGTATCCAAGGGAGACAAGATCGGTCTGGTCGGCCGTAACGGCGCAGGCAAGACCACGCTGACGCGCGTGATCACCGGCGAGGTGCTGCCCGCGGGCGGCAAGGTGCGCGTTTCCGGCAAACTCGGCTACCTGCCGCAGGACACGCACGCGGACGATCCGAACCAGACCGCGCTTGACCGGATGATGAGCGCGCGCGACATCGCCACCATCATCAGCCGCATGCGCAAGGCCGAACGCGAGATGACCGACCCGGACCCGGACGTGATGACCAAGGCCATGAACCGCTATGACAAGGCGATGCAGGACTTCGACAAGGCCGGCGGTTACGCGGCGCAGTCCGAGGCCTACACGATGGCCGAATCGTTGGGATTGCCGCAGGAGGTCATGAACCAGCCGCTCGGCACGCTCTCCGGCGGGCAGCGCCGCCGTGTGGAGCTGGCGCGCATCCTGTTCTCCGATGCCGACACGATGATCCTGGACGAGCCGACCAACCACCTGGACGCCGATTCGATCGAATGGCTGCGCGGGTATCTGAAGAGGTATGAGGGCGGATTCCTGGTCATCTCCCACTCCACCGAACTGTTGGACGAGGTGGTGAACAAGGTCTGGCATCTGGACGCGCAGCGCGGGCAGATCGACATGTACTCGATGGGTTGGAAGGCGTACCTGCACCAGCGAGTGGTGGACGAGGAACGCCGCCGCCGCGAGCGCGAGGTGGCCGAGAAGAAGGCCGAACGTCTGATGAAGCAGGGCATCCGTCTGCACGCCAAGGCCACCAAGGCCGTGGCCGCGCAGAACATGATGCGCCGCGCCGAACGCCTGCTCGCCGAGACCAGCGAGGCGCAGAAGAAGGAGAAGGTAGCGGACATCCGTTTCCCGGAGCCGGCACCCTGCGGCCGCACGCCGATCCAGGCCAAGGACATCTCCAAGGCGTACGGGTCGAACATCGTGTTCGCCGGCATCAATCTGGCGATCGACAAAGGCTCGCGCGTGGTGATCTTGGGATACAACGGCGCCGGTAAGACCACCACGCTGCGCCTGCTGGCGCATATCGAAGATCCGGACACCGGCGTGGTGGAATACGGGCACGGCTGCAAGGTCGGCTACTTCGCGCAGGAGCACGACACGTTGGACCTGAACGCCACCGTGTTGGAGAACCTGCAGCATGTGGCCCCCGAACTGGACAACACGCAGGCCCGTTCGATCCTGGGCTCGTTCCTGTTCTCCGGCGACGACGCGTTCAAACCGGCCAGCGTGCTCTCCGGCGGCGAGAAGACGCGACTAGCGCTCGCCACGCTGGTGACCAGCCGCGCCAACGTGCTGCTGCTCGACGAGCCGACCAACAACCTGGACCCGGCCTCGCGCGAGGAGATCCTGAAGGCCATCGCCAAATACGAGGGCGCGATCGTGCTCGTGACCCACGACGAGGGCGCCGTCAAGGCCCTGAACCCCGAGCGCGTGCTGCTGATGCCCGACGGCGACGAGGATCTCTGGAACGACGGGTACCTGGACCTGGTGGCCGAGGAGTAGCGAGCGCTCGCGCTCGCTGGTTGCGCGGCCAATCCCGATATGTCCGAATCCCCAGATTCTTACGATGTGAAGGCTCACATTTTACGCAAATAGCAAGAATCCGGGGATTCGGACAAACTGAGACGACCTACGATGCGGCAGCTCTCATCGGGCCCGGTCACGATTGCGGATCGAGGCTCACGCTGAGGTGCGATGAGGGCGAATAGAAATAGACGGTGAGCGTGTAGCCGTCTTTTGCCGCAAAGTCTGTGCTTGAGCCCATGCTGGACTCGACTTGCCAACCCATGTCAACGCAATCGTTGATGTATTGCTGATAATCGGCGGAAGTGGCTCCGATGACGGAGAATGACAGGCCGAACAGATCGTCATCCATAAGGTTCGTCAGATACGTTGATGTCGGCTGGGGAATCAGGGAGGCACGGGGAGAACTGGACGGCCATACGTCAAATGAGTTGGTCGATGCATCATCGACCATTTCCTGCGAAGCGAACTCATAGTACACGGTATGCAGAGCGTTGGTATCGGTGTTCAGGTATTCCACCGTAATCATTTCAGGATCCATGACGTCAAGCTGTTTGTCGTCGGTGAAGGTTTCACCTTCATACTTGCATTCCCCCGTCGCTTTTTCCCTTTTTTGGAGGAATCCCTCGACCTCGCACGTCAGACCGTTTTTCCTTAGTTTCTTGATTTTCACTTCCGTTCCTGAAAACGCCTCGGTGATTTGTTCGTCAGTGATGTCGGGCTTCACGGTGTAGTGAAGCTGAAAATCAGTCAGGCTGAATTCGGTGTTATTCGTGACGCTCAGTATTATCTCCTTATCGCCTCCGGCGATACTGGTTTTCACGGTGTACGGCAGTTGCTTGATGGTGATGCCATCGTTGGAAGAGGACACCGGTGCATCCTCGTCTACTTGCGGTTCATTTGAGGATTGCGCTCCGTTGCCGCAGCCGGCAGCGGCAAGCAGCATCATAAGACACGCAATCCCGGCTGCGGTCGTCTTCTTATACTTCTTATCCGTGGTCATGGTATCGTCCTTTCTGCCTAGTCCGGTCCATTCCGGTTCCCTCGCGCACAACTGATTGCGCGGTTGCCACCATTGTCATGGATGCGCGAAGACGCGACTTCAGTTGGCAACTGAATGTCCGGCTTGGCAATGCTGCTAATGTGCAGACCCGTATTGGTGTGATGGCCTGTTGTCGACAGCACACTTGAGAGGGAATCGGAACATGACTGTGAATGAACCGTCGTCAGCCGCGACATCTCATCTGGACAGCGCCTTGGCGGATGCGCGGCTGACGGAGGAACTGCTGAATCGCTTGCTTCGGAGCACGGACATCAGCTCGTTCCTGGATTCGGAACACATCGTCGATCTGGAATTCACGGACTACCTTCATGACGTGTTGGAACGTCACGGTCTTACCCGGGCCGATGTCGTGCGTGCATCGGGACTTAACCCCACAGTCGTCTATGACATTTTCGCTGGTAAAAGCCGCCCGGGTCGCGACAATGCGATCATGCTATCGCTCGGGCTTGATTGCGACCTGCAGGAGACGCAACGACTGCTCCGTCTGTCGGGTGTCTCGGAGCTCTGGTGCAAGCAACGACGCGACGCCATCATCATCTGGTGCGTAAACAATGGATATGACAGGGCGGCTGTTGACCATGAACTGATCCGGTTCGAAGAACGACCGCTGTTGCCGAAATCCGTTTCATAGTATGGGACGTTGTGCGGCTCAGACCTCACCGGGTTCAACGTCGACGTTCGCATAGTGTGCGTAGGTCAGGATCGATACCAGTTCGTACAGCAGGTCCTTGCCGTCAGCAGTGAGGAACATGTTGCCGCAGGATGTGACGATGCCGCTGACGTTGCCGGACCATGGTGCGACCCGGCTCGGATCGTCCTTGTCATACACCGCCTGTTCTGGACGAATCCGCGAGAGTGCGTCCCTGACCAGGTTGAGCTCTCTCGCCGTTGCAAATGCTGCGCTGCTTGGGCATCTCCCGAGCTGAAGGAACCTCAAGGCATGTGGGATGGTCTTGACAATCCTGCGCAGGCGCACGGCCACCGTGGAATACAGGGAGTGCCAGATGTCGGAGCCGCCGACATCCACGATTCGCTGACGATCGGTTGTTTGGATGAGCATGTTCACCTCCAGTAGGTAATGGGGATATCCGGATAAACGTCCGAGAGTTCGCTTTGGATGTGTTCGACTACTTCTTCCATAAACTTCTTCGAGTAACCCCGGCCGCGTGCGTCCAGTATGATTTCCTGTTTGGAACCTTTGGGCAAATCGATGGTTCTTTGGGATATCTCGACGCGTAATTTCTGGATCATGGTGTTGACATTGCCGCTATTGGATAGGTTGTAGTTTTTGACCTCCGTCGCCAATACGGCTTTTGTTCCGTTTCCGAGCGGGGAGACGACATCAGGTCTGGACGATCCCGGGGTTCCCCAAGGGACTTCCTTGCCGGCAAGGTATGAAACCTGACCCGTTCCATTCTTGATTTGTCTGAGGGCCTCTTGCTCTGATTCCCGATATGTGGGTATCTTCGACCCAGTCATCGTCTTCGGCATTACATGTGAAATGCCTCCGGTGACAGCGCCTATGATGGCACCCCACTTGAATGCGTCGGCACCGGCGAGCGCTGCGGCTTCCACAGTTTTCTCAACGTCTCCGGTTTCGATTCCTTTGATTGTGGCTTCGGTCGCTGCGCCGATGACGCCGGATGACAGGGCTACTGAGGCAGCAGTCTTTCCTGACACGGCAAAGAAGGCACTGACAGTACTTAATGCACCGGTTCCTGTACCTGCCGTGGCAACGGATATGGTCAGGCAGACCAGGATGATGCCGGTGCCGATCGCGACGTCGGATAACGCCTTGTAGTAGGCGTCGTTATACGACTCGAAGGCCTCGACCGTGGTCCTGCCGTTCTCCCCGAGTGTGAATACGTACCGGGTTCCCGCGAATTGGGCGTCGAGTTCTTCAAGGGTGTATCCGAAGAACACGTTCCGTTTGGAGTTGTAGGCGACCTCCTCCAAATATTCCTTGGAAATATACTCGGACGTAACCGCCTCGATGATGTAGTCGTCGCTGCCGAACCGTTGTTCCAGATCGGCGTATACATCATCTTCGATGCGTTGCAGTAGTTCCGGATCGTTGAGCGATGTATAGTGCGGCTGCTCGCTGTCCGTCCCGGCATCATCGGCGCCGCCATTCGCGGTATTCGAAGAAGACTCGGATGATGGCTGGGAGGTTTCCGCGGTTGGGGCGGAGCATCCTGTAATCAGCATGCATGCTGCCGCCAGCAGTGCGATCAGCTTGTTCCTCATGCTCGGCGTCCTCCCCTCGGTTGCTGTCGGGAACCGCTGCGTTTTCTTGCGACCAGTACCGAGAATGCCGCGATTACCGCGACCAGAACGATTCCGGCCGCCACGATGGCGGGCGTATATGATCTGGCGTGGTTGTTCTTCTCAGCTTCCCGGTTGCCGGGTGTAGCAATGGTTTCGTCATTTCGGGTTTGCGCTCCCTCAGCCTGTGCCTGTGCCGATTCCGATTGCTGTCGTGTCTCCGCATCGGCATCCGCAGAGGAGCCGAGGTCGGTATTCCCCTCGGATTCGTCGAAAGTGATGGTGCCCGCCTTGATGCGTCTGTTCAGTTCCATGATTGAGATACCCGTGTCGGAGAGCGCTCTCAGATACGGATCGGAACCCACGTAGATGGTCTTCGTCGTATCCTCGCCTGTGTATTGGTTCGCGGCCCTGATGGTGTAGATTCCCTCGTCGGTAAAGGTATCGCCATCGCTGGCCGGTCTGTTGGAACGTACATCGGCGGTGAACGTGCCATCGTCGGCCCGGGAGAGCACGGATCGCTCCACATCGACCGTGAGGTATTGGGAGTTGGCCAGATCGAGCGTGAACCCATGCTCGCTCAGTCCGTTGTCCGACAGCTCGCGTCCCGTATCGATGTCGAACGGGAAGATCATGCTGTTGCCGTTCCGGATGGAGAACTCGAACATGATCTTATAGTTGTGGAAACCGGGAATGGCGTTGAATATGCCGCCTTTGGACTTGATCTCATAATCCAATGAGACGATGTAGTCGCCTTCCTCGAACAGCTGCACCTTGGTGTCGGCGCCTGTTCTGGCGCTGGCGGCAAGATAATCCGTGTAGATGATCGGCTCGGAGGCCTCGCCCTTGCTGTTGACGCTTTGTATGATCAGCGCGCCGTGCTTGAAGTTGGTCTTGTCCACCTCGAACGCTTTGTCATAGCCATTCGTGTCCTCATTGATCGTCAACGCGTCGTCGCCATTCAGTGCGGAGATGTCTTCGGACAGATGGAACCACAACGTCACCTGATCATTGACGTTCTTCAGGAAGACCGGGGTCCCGTCGTCCTCGGTCTCCTCGCGCGTGTATCCGTTGACGAAGAAATAGCCGATGTCCCATCCATAATGCGGGTCATCGACGTCGATGCCCTTGTTGCCGGAGTACCCATTGTCCTTCCCGGTGTTGATCTTCTGTCCCAACTGTTGCTTCGGAGTGTCCTCGGGACTGATGCCGTCGGATTCGCCATGTACATAGAACACATACTCCTCCACCACTTTTCTGCGTTCGTAATTGTGCTTGGTGATGAAGAGAATCTTCGAGTCCTTGACTTGACGTTCCATCCTGTAGGCGACCTGTATCCTGAGATAACAGCCGTTCTGCAGTTGGACGGCGTTGGCTTCGTAGAACGATCGCGCCGTTTTGCCTGCAAACGCGTCAGGGAAGGCGGTCTCGTCGATCCACGTTGTACCGTCGAGGGAGGTCTGAATCAGAATCGCGCCGGATCTGACCTTATCGTCAAGTTTATGGCCGTTGACCGTTTTCCCGTTGTCATCGGCGAGGTGCCATTCGCGCGCTCCGCGTTTCTCAAGGTCCTTGTCGATGACATACGAGAAATGCAGCGTATCCGAATCGGTTTGATATGCAGGTATCCCATCCTGCTTCCCCTCATCGACCTGCTCGGCGATTTGCAGTGTGCCGTTGGCATCGGAATCGGAGGAGGGTGCGTCGGCGATATCGTATTTGCTGTCGTCGTCAAGCGTATATACGTGTGATGCCGGTACGTTGGTCGGCGCGTCATTCGCCACCGCGATATCGTGCGGCACGATGCACAGCGCGACGAGACAGATGACGCAGGCGGACAGGATGCTCGTCGTCCGCCTGCCATGATGATATTGGGCCGATGTCTTTTTCACGCCCATGCTCCTTTCGGTTTCTGCGCTGGTTCCGGATATGTCCCTGTTTCGCGGTCCGATGCTCCGCTATGTGAACGGGACGAATGACGATGCGAGCGTCACGAATGACCTCGTGGTGTGGTCCGGCTGCCTGAGCGGTACCGACTTTGCCATACATGGCAACGGTTGCGTACTATGATGACGTAGGAATGGAGGTGCGGCATGGCGACTGTCGAGATCGAACAGCGATGGATTGACAAGTTCCAGGACAATCTGGGAATCATCCGCAAGGTCGCCGGCTGGACCACCCAGGAACTTGCCGATGAGATCGGTGTGGCCCGTCAGACTGTCTCCAATCTTGAAACCGGCAAAACCCCGATGACCAAACTGCAGTATCTTGCGCTGCGCACGGTGTTCAACGCGGAAATCGCCCGCTGCAAGAACCTCGATCTCGCCAAGGTGATCAAGACCCTGGTGGACGATCCCATCGGTTACGACGTCGAGATTCCCGCTGCCGCGTTCGCCGATCCCTCCGATGCGGCTGTTTCCTGCCCGTCTCGAAACGAGGAGGCGGTTGGCAATGCATCGGCGGCTTCCCGGAAGAACGGGACGACGAAGCGTCCGTTGAGCGCCGCCATGCAGGCACTTGCCGTCATCACCGCCGTATTGGCGAGCGGAACGGTGGCGGGTGCCCTGACATATCTTCTGTTTCCGGACGGGAACGTCAAAGACTGATTCCGCGTGGCGTGTTTTCCCCATGGGTGATGGGCGCGGATGGTTACGGCACATTCGCAGTGTACGTACCGAATCGTCATTGGCGCCGTACTCCGCATGATGTGCATCGGCTCTCATTGCCGTTCTCCGCTGTGTCTCATCAACAGTATGACAAGACATGACGCGAGAAGTCCCGAGAGCGTGACTGCGAAACCAACGGCAATGGCGAATCTGCAGCGCTTGCTCATGGCTTCCCTCCTCGTGCGGTTTCGGTATTCACGTCTTCGTCCAGTGTATGTTGTTGTGAAAATGTACGCAAATTAGCATTATGTATGTATGTTGGTGGATATGGATCATGGATTGTATGACGTGGCGCTGTTACTTAATTATCGGCGACACGGAATCGCGGGAATCAGTTCACAACTGAATCGGCGGATATGCTGATCAGAGAACCGACTGCGCGAAATGCGCGGGTTGCAGGACGGTCCGGGACCATAGGGAAGGGAACATGACTCAGGAGCATCTGACCGAGGAACTGCTGCATCGATTGCTGTCCAGCTCGAACGTCAAGACCTATCTCGATGCGGAACACCTCGACGGACGTTCCTTCAGCGAGTATCTATGGGTCTTGCTGAACGAACGGCGGATGAAACGTTCGACTCTCGCCCGCGAATCGGGTCTGAACCCCACCGTCGTCTATGACATCTTCTCCGGCAAGAGCCGCCCCGGCCGCGACCACGCCATCATGCTCTCCATCGGTCTGAACTGCGACCTGCGCGAAACCCAACGCCTCCTCCGTCTGGCCGGGGTTTCCGAACTCTGGTGCAAGCAACCCCGCGACGCCATCATCATCTGGTGCATCGAACACGGCTTCGACCTGGCCGCCACCGACGACGAATTGCAACGTCTGGGCGAGCGACCCCTCCTACAATCGAAGTGAGACGACATCGCGGCGGAGACCGCCCGCCCGGTGAGGGGCGTAGGCCCGTGCCGCAAGCGGATGACAACGCTGCGCAGGCGATACGTAAAGGAGAATCATGGACGACACCCGGACCATGCACGCGATGGGCATCGACGACGCCTACCACGTCGAACAGGTCCTGGCCCGCGGCCCACGCGGCGTCACCGAACTGGTCACCATCGACGGCGTCGGCCCATTCGTCCGCAAGAAGATCCCAACCGTGCTGGCCCAGCGTGGCGTTTGGTCGGCCCTGGGCGGCAGCACCTGCCCACGACTCCCCCGCGTCGAGGCCACGTACGAACTGCCCGATTGCGTGGCCGTCGTCCTCGACTACGTGCCCGGCCCCACCCTGGAACAGGTCGTCGCCGAGCGAGGCCGGCTGCAGCAGAGCGAGGCCGTCAACCTCGCGCAGCAGATCTGCGAGGCCGTTCAGGAACTGCATCGGCTCGGCGTCCTCCATCGCGATCTGACCCCGGCGAATATCATCGTCGCGGATGACGGCGCCCATATCATCGACCTCGGCATAGCCCGCCCCCTGACTGACACGGCCAACCGGAACCGCGACACCACCGCCCTCGGCACCTACGGGTTCGCCTCCCCCGAACAGTACGGGTTTGCGCCCACCGACATCCGCTCCGACATCTACTCGCTCGGACGCATCCTTGGATTCATGCTGACCGGCGTGTACCCGGACGACACCAGATACACGCCGCTGCTGTCCGACGACCTGCACGTGACCCCGAGGCTGCGGGCGATTGTCGAGCGTGCCACGGCATTCGAACCCAGCGCACGGTACCAGAACGTGACGCAGTTCGCCCAGGCGCTCACCTCGCCGACCGATCCCGTGGACTCCTACGTTCCCGCCTATGCCGTCCAACGGCCCGCGCCGAACGGGAATCCGCACCGTCGCACCGTCATCGCGATTGCGGTGGCTGTCATCGCCGTCATCGCCATCGTGGCGGCGGCCGTGCTGATTCCGCGCTGGATCGCGGGTGCCGGCTCAGATGGAGGCGCAACGAACGGAACGTTGCAGAACGCCGGATCCCGGCCCGACCCGTCAACGGATGACGACAGCGATCCCGTGGACTCCGGTACTGGCTCGTCCACGCGGGATTCCGCGGGCGACGGTGCCGCACATGGCAACGCGGAATACGGCAATCCGCTCGAACTGGTGGAAACCGGCTGGTCGGTGGATGAATCCGGCTACGTCCACTACGCGTTCGGCCTGAGGAACACCAGCGACAGCGTGTGCATACAATTCCCGTCCGTCGAGATCACCGGACGGAGCGAAGACGGTTCCGTGCTGTTCTCCCAGACCCAAGTGCTGATGTTCTCGTTCCCGGGTGAGACCACCTATTTCGGAGCTCAGGCCGGCAATGGCAACGGAACCATTCCCGCGACCGTCGACTTCACCGTTCTGGAACCCGAGGACTACAACTACGAGACTTCCAGTGAATCCGCATCTTTCAAGTCCGCCAATCTGCATGCTGCATCCGACGGATATGGCGGCGAGATCTTCTCGGGTGAGATATCCGTCGCGAAGGATTCGGCACATGTGCGGGAGCAGTCGAGCCAATTGAACGTGTCGTTGGTATTGCGCGACGATGCGGGTGCCATCATCTACGGATTCGACACGTACGTGGACTGGCCGCCGGAAGGCGGTTCGCGCCCGTTCTCGATGGACGTGTTCGACCCGCCGGCATACGACTCCTTCGAGGTGTACGCGCAGCCGTGGTGATGGCCATGGTTGCGCATCAGTACCCGTGCGCGTGCAGGTAGTCGTCGTCGAAGCCGAAGTAGTGGCCGATCTCGTGCAGCACGGTTTTGCGGATCTGCCCCACCAGCTGCGCCCGCGAGCCGCAGACCCGCTCATGCGGACCCTTGAAGATCGTGATGATGTCCGGCAGAACGCCGCTGTAGCCGGTGGTGCGCTGCGGCAGCGGCACGCCCTGATACAAGCCAAGGAGTTCGCCGCGCGGGTCGGCCATGGTGCCGCGCTCGCGGTCCGTCGGTTCGTCGGCCACGGTGATGGCGATGTTGTGCAGCACCGCCTTGAACCGCTCCGGTACGCCGTCCAGCGCCTCGGCGACCGCGGCGTCGAACTCGTCGTCGCTGATCCGCATGCCGGTCACCGTCCGTTTGGGTAGATCACGACCTTGCAGCTGGCACCCGAGCGCAGCGCGGCCAGCGCCTCGCCGAAATCGTCGATGTCGAAGCGGTCGGTGATCAGCCGGCGCAGGTCCACCACGCCGGCGGCCAGCATGCGCGCCGTCGTCTCGAAGGTGAAGTGGCCGATGAACGTCCCGTGGATCGTCACGCCCCGCATCGCCAGATCCGCCTGGTCGATGGTCTGCCGGCTGTGCGCGTTCAGGCCGAAGGCGATCACGTCGCCGCCCTTGCGCACGCAGTCCAGCGCCTGCGGCAGCAGACAGCCGACCACGTCGATCGCCGCGTCCACGCCGATGCCGTCGGTCGCGTTCCGGCAGGCGGCGGCAGGATCGCTCCCCCGGTCGCACAGGATGTCCGCGCCCAGCTCCTTGGCCATCGCCAACCGTTCTGCGGACAGGTCGCTGGCCACGATGTGCGCCGCGCCCGACGCCTTGAGCAACGCCACGAACATCAGCCCGATCGGCCCGCACCCCAACACCGCATACGACTTGCCCGGCCGCAGGTCCAGCTTCTGCAGCGCGCCCATCGCGCAGTTGACCGGCTCGGTCAGCACCGCCGTGTCCACCGGGGTCCCCGCCGGCAGTCTGATCGCCTGCGACTGCGGCATGACCTGGTACTGGCACATGAACCCGTCGATGTCCTCGCCCATCGACCGCAGCGACGCGCATTCGTTGTATTGCCCGCCGTGGCACATCGTGCAATGCCCGCAGGGCAGATTGTTGTCGCCCACCACCATGTCACCGGGCTGGAACGCGTCCACGGCGTCGCCCACGGCCACCACTTCGGCCACCATCTCATGCCCGATGATCACGCCGGGCGTGGCGTGCGCGCCGGGCGGGTCGAGCAGGATCTGGTTGTCCGTGCCGCAGATGCCGCAGGCCAGCACCTTGACCAGCAGGTCGGTCGGACCGGTCAGCCGCGGCGTCGGCACCTGCCTGACCACCCAATGCCCGACCCGTTCGAACACCACCGCTGTCATCGTTGCCGGAATATCCATCGTCATGCTTGCTCCTTCGCCGTTGCTCGCACCATCTACTCTACGGGTATTCGGCATGTGGCGTGCGCCGGCGTGCGTCGGCGTGCGTCGGGGGCGTCGACGGGTGCCGGCGGGCGCGGCGCCTCACGGTGCGTCGATACCGGTGCGGCCGGAGTAAAGTGGTGTTCAACCGATACGGATGTGAAAGGGGACGTGCATGGTACCGGATCAGGATGCGGATCGCCGCGAAACATTGCTTCACTCGGCGTATGACGCCGCCACGGTACGCGCTCTGGAACGCCCCCTGCTGGATGACGGCGTGCCGCTGATGCGCATGGCCGCGGGCGCGGTGGCCGAGATCGCGGCCCGCCTGCTCGACGACGAGGGCATCGACCTGTCCGAGGCGCGCGTCGTGGTGCTCGCCGGCGCCGGGGACAACGGCGGCGACGGCCTGTACGCGGCGGCCCGTCTGGCCGAGGCCGGTGCCTCCGTGACCGCGGTCGCGGTCGGCAGGTCGCTGCACGAGTCCGCGTTCGCCGCGATGGTGCGCGCCGGCGGCAAGGTGCTGGTGCTGGATCCCCGCGCCCGGATTCCCGGCTGCGCGAGCGACTTCTCCGCCGGCGAGGCGGGAGAACGGTTCGAGACGGCGCTGTCGATCATCTCCCGTGCGCATGTGCTGATCGACGCGATGACCGGCATCGGCGTCGAAGGCGGCCTGCGCGGCATTCCGGCGGCCATCGCCTCCTCGATGGGCCTGGACGGTGCGGTGCCCGAACGCCCCGCCGCGCCGGAATACGAGCGTACACGCCGATTCCCGATGGTGGTGGCCGTCGACGCCCCTTCCGGCGTGGGGATCGACGACGGCACGCTGCCCGGCGCATACATCCCGGCCGACGCGACCGTGACGTTCGGCGCGATGAAGCCCTGTGCGATGATGCCTCCTGCCTGCTACGCGCAGGGACGGCTGACATTGGTGGACTTCGGGTTCGACGTGGACGACGCCGAACCCGCGGTGGAGATGGTCGATGACGAGACCGCCGGCGAACTGGTCCGGTTGCCGCGACCGACCGATTCGAAGTACTCGCGCGGCGTGGTCGGGCTGGTGACCGGTTCCGCGCGCTACCCCGGCGCCGCGGTGCTCACTGTTAAGGGGGCCTCACGTGCGAATGTGGGTATGGTGCGGTATCTGGGCCCGCAGCGGGCGCAGGACATGGTGTTGGCCGCCCGTCCCGAAGCGGTGCTGGGCAAGGGGCATGTGCAGTCCTGGGTCGTCGGCTCCGGCGTGCCCGGTGTGGAGGACGATCCGGACGGCGACGACATCCAGCGCGAGACGATCGGCCGTCTGCTACGCCACTACGATGCCGGCGAGCCGGATGCGCCGAACGGCGTGGAGCCGGAGAGCGACGCGTATGACATGCCGCCGATTGTGGTCGATGCGGGCGCGCTCGATCTGCTGCCTAACCGTGTGCCGCCGCAGGTGCTGATTACGCCGCACGCCGCCGAGCTGGCGCGACTGCTGCAACGCCTGGGCGAGGACGTCGACGTGGATGATGTGCTGGCCGAACCGTGGCGTTGCGCGCGCCGCGCGCACGCGCTGACCGGCGCGACGGTGCTGCTCAAGGGGGCTGTGACGATCCTGGTCGGTGAGGAGGACGGCGAGGAGCGGACCATATTGTCCGGCGCCGCGCCCGCATGGCTGTCGACCGCCGGCGCGGGCGACGTGCTGGCGGGCATGCTGGGCGCGCTGCTGGCCCAGAACACCCCCGACACCCCCCATACCGACACCTCGACGGTTGAGATCGCTGCGGTCGGCGCATACCTGCACGGTCTCGCCGCCGGGCTCGCGGCCGACTGTGAACAGCGCGGCTGGTCGGCACCGGCGGTGTACGGGCAGCATCACGCGGAGCCGGCACCCGCGCCCGGACACCCCATCATCGCCTCCGATATCGTGGCGGCCATCCCACGGGTGTTCGAGGAGGTTATCCAGTAGTCGCCGGTAGACTGGGCGGTATGAGCGAACAGACCCCTATCACCGATGTCGTCTTCGATTTCTGCGGCGTGCTGCTGGACTGGCAGACGCGCGCCTGTCTGGAGGGCATCCTGCCGCAGGTGTTCGTGGACCGGATCTGCGCCGACGATGACCCTTGTGGGTTCTTCCATTATGAGGACCGGATGGACGCCGGCGAGGATTTTGCGGACATCTATCCCGATGTGGTTCGCGAGCACGGCAAGGAGGTGGCGCAGGTGTTCCGGTACTACATCGAGCACTACGGGGATGCGCTCCCCCGCATGCTGCCGGGGATGGAGCAGCTGCTGGGCGACCTGAACGCCGCCGGATACCGGGTGTGGGGGCTGACCAATTGGTCGCATGAGACGTTCCACATCGCCTTCGAGAAGTATCCGCAGCTGGAACGGCTGCTGCGCGGCACGGTGGTGTCCGGCGTGGAGAAGATGCACAAACCGAACGCCGACATCTACCAGCTGGCCGAGCAACGGTTCGGATTGACGCCGGCCGGCACCGTGTTCTTCGACGACACCGCCAGGAACGTGGCGGGCGCGCAGGCCGTGGGCTGGCACGCCTTCCGGTTCTCCGACGCCGAACAGGCGCGTGCCGACCTGCGTTCGTTGGGTTGCGCACTATGACGCTGCTGCAACTGAAGTACATCGTCAAGATCGTCGAATGCGGGTCCATGAACGAGGCCTCGCATGAGCTGTACGTCTCACAGCCCGCGCTGAGCGCGTCGGTGCGCGAACTGGAGAAGGAGCTGGGCATCGAGATCTTCACCCGCTCCTCCCAAGGCATTGCGCTGACCGTGGACGGCGCCGAATTCCTGACCTACGCCCGCCAGGTGCTCGACCAGGCGGCGCTGCTCGAGGAACGGTACAAGAACGCCAAGCCGCGCAAGCAGCTGTGCTCGGTGGCCACGCAGCATTACATGTTCGCCGTGGAGGCGTTCGTGGAGATGATCAACGCCACGCAGTCGGACGAGTACGAATTCACGATCCGCGAGACGCGCACCCGGGACATCATCAACCAGGTGGCGAACCTGCAGTCGGAGATCGGCATCCTGTACCTGTCGGAATTCAACCGGCAGGTCATCGGCAAGCTGCTGCGCGAGAAGCACCTGGAATTCCACCCGTTGTTCCTCTCCGGACTGCAGGTGTTCATCTCGCGCGATAATCCGCTCGCCGGGCGGGACAGGGTGACGATGAAGGACCTGGAACCCTATCCGTTCATCCAGTTCGAGCAGGGCGAGGAGGGCAGCTTCTTCTTCGCCGAGGAGGCGGTCTGGCCGGAGAACTCCCCCAAGCAGATCAATGTGACCGACCGGGCCACGATCCTCAACTTCATCATCGGTCTGAACGGCTACACGGTGTGCACCGGCATCGACAACGGCGACCTCAACAACGAGAAGATCGTCACCGTGCCGCTGGACTCGGACGAGACGATGACGGTCGGCTGGATCTCCAACGAGCGTGCGCGCCTGTCTGCCGCGGCCGAGACCTATCTGGACCGGCTGCGCGAGGTCATCGCCAAGCACGGCTACGAACCCATCGGATAACGCCTTCCCGGACCGGACGGGGTACGGTCGCCACTGTTATTGACATGTGTATAACAGTGTGCAAACTGTTATATCAAATTATATAACAGTGGTCGATGGCCGGAAAGCCGCCATTCAGGCCGCTGCCGAACTCGCCGGTTCCGTAATTACCCGCCCACTGAACGAAGAACCCGCCCACTGAATAATCGGCGTTGGTGATTCACCTGACTGCACTTCGAACAGACCCTGAACTCGGCGATGTCCCGCCTCCGGTCGCGCATGTCGGCCACGCGGCCTTTGGCGAGCGGGATGGTGGACTGCGCCGGGCCGCGGATGGATCACAGTCCGGGGATCTGGCCGTAGACGTAGCGCGCGTCATCCGCATCTGCCTGCGACGTCTCGTGATCGCCCGGTACCCCGGCCGTCACCAGCACATAGGTCCTGCCGCCGAACCGAGCGGCGGTGGCCAGACACAGGCCGGCCTCGGGCGTGTATCCGGTTTTTCCGGCCACGATCCACCCGCCGGCGACGAACGGCGTGCCCAGTTCCTCGAACACGGTGCTGTCGACGGTCAGGTCCCCGTCGTGCAGGCTGGCGCTGGACATCGTATGCGACGGGGAGCCTGCGATGGTGCGGAAGGTGCCGTTGCGCATCGCATGGGCGAACAGCGTGGTCATATCCCGCGCGGTCGAGTAATGGTCGGCGTCATGCAGCCCGGTCGGGTTCGTGAAATGCGGGTGGTCATATCGGGATGCGCTCATCTCAAGCCTCTTTCCTCCAGGTGGTTGGTTCGCACCTCACGCTAGAGGAATCGCGCCTGCCGAGGGCCCCGGGATGATGAGCGTTCGATTAAGGAACGATGAAGGCCGTCGTTCCCGCCGTCTTAGGACGTGACGGGCAGCGTCACCGTGAACGTGGTGACGCCGTCGGCGCTGGAGGCCGCGATCGAGCCGCCGTGCGCCTCGGTGATCTGCCGGGCGATGGACAGGCCGAGGCCCGCGCCGCCGTCGGCGCTGCTGCGGGACGAATCGAGACGGTAGAACTTGTCGAACAGCATGTCGAGCTTGCGCGCGGGGATGGTGCGGCCATGATCGCTGATCGCGATGCGGGCGGTCGCCTCGTCCGCCGTTCCCTTGATCGTGATGACGCTGCCGCGCTCGCTGTAGGCGATGGCGTTCTTCATCAGATTGTTGAACACGCGGGCCAGTTTCTCCGCATCGGCCGTAATGGTCAGGGCGTCGGGCATATCCAGCCGCACGGTGTTGCCGTGCGCCTCAAGCTGCGGGTGGAACTCCTCGACCATCTGCACTATGAGCAGGCTCACATCCACCGAGCCGACCTCCAACGGCACGTTCGACAGATTGAACCGGGTGATGTCGAAGAACTCGTCGACCAGCGCGTCCAGGCGTTGGGCCTTATCCAGCGCGATATGCGTGTACCGGCGTCGCTGTTCCTCCGGCATGTCCTCCGCCTCGTCCAGCAGACTCAGATAGCCGACCACCGAGGTCATCGGCGTGCGGATGTCATGCGCGAGATACATGACCAGATCGTTCTTGCGCTGTTCGGCCATCCGCGCCTCGAACGCGCGGCGGTCCAGTCGCCGCCGCGCCTCGCCGAGCGCGACCGCCACATCGTCCAGCTCGTCGGGCAGTTCCGACATGTGCCCGTCATCCGCCAGCAGCTGGGCGATCCCATCGGTCAGCGTCGAGAAGATCCTCACCACATACGGCCTGACGATGAGCAGGTAGCCGAGGACGAACACCAGCACGAATACGACAACCGCCACCGCCGGCGCCAGATTGCGCATGCCCTGGATGATATATACCGCGGATTCCCAATCCACATACCACACGTCGGTCAGCCAGGTGGCGATCGCGTCGGCGTTCCACATCAGCCGCAGCAGCAGCACGGCCGCCAGACCCAGTCCCAGGGCACCCAGCATGCGCAGGGCCAGGATGAAGGCGAACCGGCCGCCGGCACCCCGCCGTCTGCGGTGCTCCGGCTTGGCGACGTCCGGAATCGGCGCGCCCCGGCCGTCCACGCTCACGGCACGGGTGCGCGGATCCACCGCCAGCCCGCGGTATTCATAGCGTTCCTCCTCGCGGCGGGTGCTGCCGTCGGAACGGTCGTAATGCGTGTAGCGGCGCAGCTGGGCGTTGACGCGGGCGACGAGCTCCAACGGACGGAACGGCTTGGTCACGTAGTCGTCGGCACCGAAGTTCAATCCGGTGATCTTGTCGACCTCGTCGTCGCGCGCCGTCAGCATGATGATCGGCCAGCGGTGGGTTTTGCGGATCTCGCGGCACAGATGGAAGCCGTTCATGTCGGGCAGCATGACGTCCAGCACGGCCAGGTCGATGGCGATATCGGGGTCGGCGACCGCTTCGAGCGCACCCGCCGCATCATAGCGGACTTGGGTCTGGTAGCCCTCGGCCTCAAGGTAGACGGCGACCAGATCGGCGATCTCCTTCTCGTCGTCCACGATCAGCACGGTCCCCTTGCCGCCGTCACCGCTCACGGCACCCTCCTTGCACTCGTTGCCGAACCTCACCGAGTGTAGCGCATCGCGCTCGGATGGGGACCGCCGGAGGGTGAAGAAAGGATTAAGAAATGGGCGTGGAGGCGCGACATTCGAACGAGAAAAGATCCAACCGAGCGTCAGCGGATGGCAATCAGCGTGCGGGAGCACCATGCTTGGAGAAGCGCGTAGAGCGTCTCGCCCACGATGTCATCGTTGCTGACGTTGGCCTTGCCGACGGACATGACGGCGTTGCTCGGCATGGCATGGCGGAGCAGCGTCCGCTCGTCCTCATCGGTGAGTTCCGTGAGCAGCTGCCGCTTGGTGGGAGTGAAGATTCCGGTTCGGACGGCGTGGACGATCTGCAGGGAGAAGAAGAACGCCTTCAAGAGTGGCTTGAGGGCATCCGTCCGTGCCGTTTCATCGAGGTCGCGCGTGGTCAGATAGGTGTGGTTGACCATGTGGTACAGGTTGGCGACGCTGACGCGGTTGCCCATGCGAATGTCATCCTCGTCATACTCCGGTAGCAGGGTGTGAAGATCGCCCAGCCAGACCTCGGTCCCATGCTCGAACTGATACAGTTCATACGCCGGCCAGGCCGCCAGCTCCGCCCGGCCGCAGGTGAAGCCGACCGCGCGCTCGCCATCGGGCAGCGAGCGCATCGCCGCATGAAATGCGTCCAGATCATCGATCGTCACCTGGTCGAGCACCACCAACAGATCGATATCGCTATCCGCCGTAGCCTCGCCGCGCAGATAACTCCCCTGCAATCCCAGGCAAAGCAGGCGCTCGCCGAATGCTGCCTTCAATGCCGCCATCGCCGCCGGCTTCCATGTCTTCAGATCGATCATCATTCTGTCCTTCCGCCAAAGCTCTCAGAATACAGTGCCGAGGCCTCCGTTGGCCTCGGCACTTGAGAACTAAGGAACGGCGTCAGGCGCCGTATTGCGCCAGGTAGGCGTCGGCGGCGGCCGCGATCTCGTCGGTCACGTACGGCGTGCCGTCGGCGGTCATGATGGACCGGCCGGCCTCGAAGATCTCGCGCACGTTGGCGATCGCCATGACCGGGAAGCCGAACTCCGCCTCGACGGCCTTGACCGCGGACAGGTCGGAGTCCTTGGTCTTCTCCATGCGGTCCACCGAGAGCACCAGGCCGACGATCTCCACGTCCGCCTCGGCCTTGAGCTTGGGCACGACCTCGCGCACGGCGGTGCCGGCGGTCATCACGTCGTCGACGAGCAGCACCTTCATGCCGTCAGTCAGCTGCGTGCCGACCATCATGCCGCCGTCGCCGTGGTCCTTCTTCTCCTTGCGGTCGAACGTGTACCCGACCTGCATGCCATGGCCGCCGGTCAACGCGATGGCGGTGGACACGGCCAGTGGGATGCCCTTGTACGCCGGGCCGAACACGGTGTCGATGTCGCCCGGCAGCGACACCGCCGCGATCTCGGCGGCGATTTTCTCGGCGTAGAACGCACCGAGCCGGGCGATCTTGCTACCGTCGTTGAATGCGCCGGCATTGATGAAATACGGGGACTTGCGGCCGGACTTCAGCGTGAAGTCGCCGAACTTGAGCGCCTGCGATTCCAGCAGGAAGCGGGTGAACCGCAGATCGAGCGATTCGGTCATAATATGCTCCTTTCGAGGTTGACGTGCTATCGCCAGGTCTGCCCGGCGGCGAGCTTGGCGGCGAGTTCGGGGCGCGAGTCGAGCAGGTCGTCGAGTTCGCGGGCCACGCGCATCGGCGCGGTCGGATCATAGAGCGCGGCGGCGCCCACCTCCACGGCGTTCGCGCCGGCGTACAGGAATTCGAGCGCCTTCTCGCCAGAGTCGATGCCGCCGATGCCAATGATCGGAATATCCGGCAGAGCCTGGCGCACGCGCCACACGCAGCCGAGGGCCACCGGGAACACGCACGGCCCGGAAACACCGCCGGTGCGGTTGGCGATGATCGGCTCGCCGGTGCGGATATCGATGCGCATGCCGACCAGCGTGTTGATCAGGCTCAGCGCGTCGGCGCCGGATTCCACGGCGGCGCGCGCGATGGCCGCGATATCGGTGACGTTCGGCGTGAGCTTGACGATCATCGGCTTGGAGGTGATCTTGCGCAGCCGGTCGATGAGCCGTGCGAGCCCCACCGGATCGGTGCCCACGCTCATGCCGCCGTGGCTGACGTTCGGGCAGCTCACGTTGATCTCCAGCATGTCGGCGGCCGAATCGGCGAGCTTGGCCACCACCTCGGCGTAGTCGTCGTCGCTGTGACCGGCCACGTTGGTGATGACGGTGGCGCCCATCTCCTTGAGCTTGGGCAGTTCGTCGACCAGATAGTGGTCCACGCCGGGGTTCTGCAAACCGACCGCGTTGACCATGCCACCCGGGCATTCCGCGGTGCGCGGGCCGGGATTGCCCTCCCACGGCACCGGCGAGACGCCCTTGGTGCAGATCGCGCCCATCTGGGCCACGTCGTAGAACCAGCGGCAGGCGGCGAGCTGGAACGTGCCGGAGGCGGTGCCGACCGGGTTCTTCCATTCCACGCCGGCGACCACGGTCTTGTGCTTCCATTCGTGCGGCTCGTAGACGTTGATGTGCGAATCGTTCATCTGCTGCTCCGTGGTCGTTGTGGTCGTCGTCTCGTCCATCGTCACGCCTCCCATCCCAGCTGCTGCGCGGTGAACACCGGGCCGTCCGAACACACCTTCTTGCGGCCGTCCACCGTGTCGACCACGCAGACCACGCAGGTGCCGTACCCGCAGCCCATGCGCTGCTCCATGCTCGCCTGGGTGTCGATGCCGCGCCTAGACGCCCACAGCGCCACGGCCTTCATCATCGGCGTCGGCCCGCAGGTCAGGAACACGGTCTTGAGCCCGTCCTCGCGCGGCGCGGTCAGCTGGGCCTCCATGCGGTCGAGCAGCGTGACCACGTTGCCCTCGGTCTCGTCGATGCTGCGCGTGTCCACGTACCGGGAGACGAACTCGTCGGCGAAATGCGCGTCGCGATAGCCGAACACGGCGGTGACCGCGCAGTCGCTACGCTCCGCGAGCCGCTGCGCCGCGTAGATGAGCGGCGGCACGCCGAGACCGCCGCCGACGAGCACGTAGTGGGCCGGCTCCTTGACCTTGAAGGAGCCGCCGAGCGGTCCGAGCACGTCGATCGTGTCCCCGGCGCGCATCGCGGCGAATTCGGCGGTGCCGGCGCCCACGACGGCGAATATCAGCGAGACCAGGTCGCCGCTGACCTCGCTGACGCCGAACGGGCGCGGCAGCAGCTTCATCGGGTCGTGCGAGAACAGATTGACGAACTGCGCCGGCTTGGCATGCGCGGCGATGTACGGGTCGCGGAACGTGAACCGTACGACGCCGGGCGTCAGTTCCGTCACTTCGGTGACCTCGACCGTGTGGCGGCCGGGGAAGTAGCCCGCGGCGGTCGCCTCGGCGACGGTCGGCAGGAACGTTGCGCTGGACACGGGGACTCCTTGTCTGTGTTGCTGTGGTTTCCTTTGTGCTGGGGATTTCCTGATGGTTGGGCGTCGGGTATCGGTTACGGCATGACGGCGCGCAGGTCGTCGCGCATGGCGATGGCGGCGTCGCGTGCGGCGTCGGCCACCAGTCCGAGCGCGGACTCGGCGCTCATCGTCTCGCTGTAGGCGCCGGTCTTCCTCCACGCGCCGATGATGCCGCGCGAGGAGTTGACGATCGCGCCGGAACCGGCGTCGTCGAACATGCCGGCCACGTCGCGGGCGGTGCCGCCCTGTGCGCCGTATCCGGGCACGAGGAAGAACGTGTGCGGCATGCGTGCGCGCAGCGCGCGTCCCTCCTCGGGGTGCGTGGCGCCGACGACCGCGCCGACGCGCGAATAGCGGTGCCGTCCGACGGTGTCCGTGCCCCAGCGCTCCACCAGATCGGCCACATGCTCGTACACGCGGCCGCCGTCGGCCAGTTCGAGTTCCTGGATCTCGCTGCTGGAGGGGTTGGAGGTGCGCACGAGCGCGAAGATGTCCTTGTCGGCGGCGGTGGCGGCCTCGACGAACGGGGTGATGCCGTCGGTGCCGAGGTACGGATTCACGGTCACCGCATCCTCATGCCACGGGTCGTACGGGCCGCTCTCCCCCGCGCCGAACGCCACACCGCCCAAGTGCCCGGCGTAGGCGGCCGCGGTGGAGCCGATGTCGCCGCGCTTGATGTCGCCGATCACGTACAGGCCATGCGATTGCGCGTATTCGCAGGTCATCGTGTACGCGTCCACACCGGCCGGGCCGAGCGCCTCATACATGGCGATCTGCGGCTTGACGGCGGGCACGATGTCGGCGATCGCGTCGATGATCGCCCGGTTGTATTCGAAGTAGGCGACGGCGAGCTGCGCGGCCGGACGGTCGGCGGCATCCTCCACCTCGTCGGCGATCTCGTCGGCGAAGCTGGCGACGACCTGCGCCGGCACCAGCGCCTCGGTCGGATCCAGGCCGACGACGCTGGGGTTCTGCGTGGCTGCGATGGCCTCGATAAGTCGATCCATGGCGGTTCCTTCCGGTTAGAGTCTGCTGAAGACGAGCTTCGAGCCGATGACGGTGGCCAGCGGCATGCCGGTCACCTGCCACCCGCCGAACGGGGTGTTGCGCGCCTTGGAATGGAATCGTTCCGGTTCCACGGTCCAGGAGCGATCGGTGTCCAGGATCACCAGGTTCACCGATTCGGGGTGCTCCACGGCGCCCAGGTCCAGCGTGCGCTTGGTGGCGCAGGCGCTGGAGGTGTTGAGCAGGCCGGCCACGTCGGTGGGCGTGTGGCCCATCAGGTGCATCGGCGCGGTGGCCATCAGCTCGATGAGCCGCTGCTCGGAGATGATGCCGCCGTCCACCAGCACCTTGTGGCAGACGCCGTAGGCGCATTCCAGGCCGATGATGCCGTTGGGCGCGGCCTCCAATCCGGCGTTCTTCTCCTCCATCGTGTGGGGGGCGTGGTCGGTGGCGATCAGGTCCACGGTGCCGTCGGCGATGGCCGCGTGCACGGCCTGGCGGTCGGCGGCCGAGCGCAGCGGCGGGTTCATCTTGGCCAGCGGGCCGTACTCCAGGATCGCCTCGTCAGTCAGCGCGATGTAATGCGGCGCGGTCTCGCAGGTGATCGGCAGTCCTTCGGCCTTGGCCTTGCGGATCGCCTCGAACGAACCGGCGGTGCTGACGTGCTGGAAGTGCACGTGCGCGCCGGTGCGGCGGGCGGCCTCGATGTCGCGCGCCACGATCCGCAGCTCGGTGTCCTCCGGGATGCCGGGCAGCCCGAGCTGGCGGGAGACCGGCCCCTCGTTGATGAAGCCGGTGTCGTGGTGCTCGCAGTGCTCGATCAGGTACAGCCCAGCCTCCTTGATGCGGGTGAGCACCTCGTCCAGGATCGCGTCGGGCACGGCAGAGCCGTCGTCGCTGACCGCGGTGACCGGGTGGCTGAGCTGCGCGGCGTCCTTCTCACCCGTATGGCGGCCGGGCATGTACCACGCGATGTCGGCCAGCTCGGTCGGCTCCTTGCCGGCGCGGCCCTTGGACGCGCACACGCACAGGTCGTATGCCACCGGCAACGTGACGCCGTGGTCGGCCTCGTAGTGCTGCAGGAAGTCGATGACGTTGTCGTGTCCGGCGGCCAGCACCTCGTCGGCGCCGGGCTGGCCCGCAACGACCTTCTCGCCGTCCATCGCGGGCACGGTGTTCGGCATGATGAGCACGTTCGTGTATCCGCCGGAGGCCGCGGCCGCACAGCCGGAGACCATCGTCTCCTTGGCGGTCTGGCCGGGGTCGCGGAAGTGGACGTGCGGATCGGCCAGACCCGGGGCGACGGTCAGACCGGTCGCATCGATGTGCACGTCGCCGTCCGCGACCTGCGTGGCGGCGGGCGGGAACGGTCTGTCGGCGTCGGTGAGCAGGTCGGCGGCGGTGCCGGGGATGACTAGGTCGATGACCTCGCCGGTATCCCACACCTTGACGTCATGCAGGGTGATCATGCTGTCTCGCTTTCGGTCGGGTTCAGAGCTTGGCTTCCTCGTCGCAGTAGTCGCAGCGGTATTCCTGCCGCTGCGAGTGCGCGAGGTGGAACATCTGGTCGATGCCGCGCTCGGTGGTGGTCACGCAGCGCGGGTTCACGCAGGTGATGACGTTGACGACGCGCTCGGGCAGGTGCGGCTGGACCTTCTCCACGATGCGGCCGCCGCGGACGATGTCGACGGTGGCCTGCCGCGCGACGAGCCCGAGCACGTCCAGGTCGATGCCCTCCACGTTCTCGATCTTGATGATGTCCTTGGTGCCGTAGCGCGGGCTGTCGGTGTTCATGATGAGCGCGAGCCGCGTCTTGGACGGGTCGATCTTCAGATACTGGAGCACCTTCAGCGCCGTGCCGGCGGGCACGTGGTCGATGATGATGCCGTCCTGGATGCTGGTGACCTCCATCAGGCCTGCACCTCCTTGGGTTCGAGCGGAACGTATCCGGGTAGTTCGTCGCCGATGACGGAGCTTTCGAGCGCCATACGCATCAGCATGCCGTTCTTGACCTGTTCGAAGTAGGCGGCGCGCGGGTCGTCATCCACCTCGACGGCGATCTCGTTGACGCGCGGCAGCGGGTGCAGCACCGCCATATGCGGCTGCGCCAGGCTCAGCTTGGCCTCGTCCAGGATGTAGGTGTCGCGCAGGCGCAGGTAGTCGTCCTCGTTGAAGAAGCGCTCCTTCTGCACACGCGTCATGTACAGCACGTCCAGGTCGCCGATCACCGAGACCAGGTCGCGCACCTCCACGTACGAGCAGGACGGCGTGGCGTTGATGCGGTCGATGACGTACTGCGGGGTCTTGAGCTCGTCCGGGCTGATCAGCACGAAGCGTACGTTGCCGAACCGGCACAGCGTCTCGATCAGCGAGTGCACGGTGCGTCCGAAGGTCAGGTCGCCGCACAGGCCGACGGTCAGGTCGGTGATGCGGCCGAAGCGCGACTGCAGGGTGGCCAGGTCGGCCAGGGTCTGCGTGGGGTGCATGTGGCCGCCATCGCCCGCGTTGATGACGGGGACCGAGGCGGCGCGGGAGGCGACGAGCGCCGCGCCCTCCTTCGGGTGGCGGATGGCGATGGCGTCGACGTAGTTGGACACGGTTTTGATGGTGTCGGCGATCGACTCGCCCTTGGTCACCGAGGCCAGCTGCGCGCCGGCGAAGCCGATGACCTTGCCGCCCAGGCGCAGCATGGCCGTCTCGAAGCTCAGGCGGGTGCGGGTGCTGGGCTCGTAGAACAGGGTGGCCAGCACACGGCCGTCGCAGGTGTGCGAGACCTCGCGGCGATGCGCGTCGATGTATGCGGCCTTGTGCAGGAGTTCGAGAATCTGGTGACGGGACAGATCGTCAAGCGTCACGACGCTCTTGCCAACGAATGGGGTTTCCGACGGTGGGACTTCAGTAGACAACGGCTCACCTTTCGTTTCGTCCAGGTGGCCACGTGTTGTGACCTATCCGACTATAGACCGGATTCGGGACGCTCCCGTTCACCGCGTGTTCACCTCGTCGGCCGTATCGTCCAGACCGTAGAACAGGCGTTCCATGATGTCCCGGCAGCGGCGCATCGCGCCGAGCAGATCGTTCTCGAACACCTGTCCGCGGTGCGCGTCGTATCCGAGGTAGACGGCGATGCCGCCCAGCGAATACATGTCGTCGGGCAGGATGTCCGCCTGGTTGGCGCGGCCGTTCCACAGGTAGTTGCCGTTGCGCGCCGCCGTGCACAGCCGCCACGTGTCGCGCAGCTGCGCGGCGTCGCCGCCGTCGATCAGCCCCAGCCGTTCGAGCTCGGTCAGTGCGCCGAGCGTGGAGTTCACGCGCAGCCCCTCATGCTCCCCCGCATGTTCGAGCTGCAGCAGCTGCACGGTCCACTCCACGTCGGACAACCCGCCCTTGCCGAGCTTCAGATGCCGTTCGCGCCGCACGCCGCGCGGCAGGCGTTCGGATTCCATGCGGGCCTTGAGCTTGCGGATCTCGGCGATCTGCGCCTGTGAGACCGGATGGTCCGGGTAACGCAGCGGATCGGCCAGGTTCTTGAGGAAGTCCTCGCTCAGCGTGCGGTCGCCCGCGGCGCGGCGGGCGCGCAGCAGCGCCTGATGCTCCCAGGTGCTGGCCCACGACCCGTAGTATTCCTTGCAGGAGGCGTAGGAGCGGACCAGCGGTCCGTTCTTGCCCTCCGGGCGCAGGTCCAGATCCAGTTCGATCTTCTGCTCCAACGACACCGGTCCCTGCAGGATCGCGCGCAGGTCGTCGGCCACCTTGCGGGCGAAGCGGTTGGCGGTCGCCTCGTCGGCCTCGCCTCTGGGCCGGTAGACGATCATCGCGTCCGCATCCGAGCTGAAGTTCACCTCCCGGCCGCCGTACCGGCCCATCGCAATCACCGAGATCGCGGCCGGCGGCTCGCCCAGGTCGAACACCTTGAGCTGGTTGCCGATCGCCCAATCCACCGCCGCGTCGATGATTGCGTCATACACGTCGGTCATGCCGCCTAGGCTGGCGTCGTCGTCGATGACGCCGTTCATCCACGCCAGGCCGATGCGCTCGATCTCATGGCGGCGCAGCGCGCGCACCGAATTGGCGAAATCGCGCATATCGTTGCGGTTGCGTTCCAGCGTGGACCGGCACTGCGTGTCCAGGCTCTCGCGCGTGCGCGGCGCGAGCCGATGGCTGTCGCCGAGCCAGGTGACCGATTCCACGGATTTGTTCAACGCGTCGCCCAGGAACCGGGAGTTGGACAGCACATGGCACAGCCGTTGCGCCGCGGACGGCGAATCGCGCAGGAAGCCCAGGTATTCGCTCTCCTCGCCGAAATGCTCCTCCAGTTTGCGCCAGTTGAGCAGGCCCATATCCGGGTTCTGGCCCTCCCCCAGCCATTGTAGGGCGGCCGGCAGGATGATGCGGTTGATCTTGGCGGCCCGCGAGACGCCGTAGGTCAGGGCCTCCACATGGCGTTGCGCCGCGTCCGGATCCTCGAAGCCGATCGAGGCGAAGCGGTCGCGCATCGCGCTGTCGGACAGGCGGACCTCCTCATCGTCCAATCGTGCGCTGATCGGCAGCATCGGCCGGTAGTAGATGTCCAGATGGAGCCGGCGCACCTCGCGGCGCGTCTCGTCGAATGCGGCGACGAGCTCCTCGGGGTGCATGCGGAAGGCGCGGGCGAGCCTGCGCAGCTCGCCGTTGCGGCTGAACTCGTCCACATTGGCCTCGCGATTGCGCTCCAGCCCGCCGACGCTGGCGGCCCCCAGATCCGGGAACAGGTGGGTGCGTTTCAGCGCCCACATCTGCTGACGGTGCTCCATCACGCGCTCGAAACGGTAGTCCCAGGACAGGCGCACGGCCTGCTTGCGGGAGACGTAGCCGCCGTCGGAGAGCGCCTGCAGCGATTCGAGCGTGGACCGGGTGCGCAGCGACTCGTCGGTGCGCCCGTGCACCAGCTGGAGCATCTGCACGGTGAACTCCACGTCGCGCAGCCCTCCGCGCCCAAGCTTGATCTCACGGTCCTTGAGCGGCGCGGGGATCAGATCCTCCACGCGCCGGCGCATCTGCTGGCAGTCGTTGACGAAGTTGTCCCGCTGGGACGCCTTCCACACGAACGGGCGGGTCATGTCCATATACGCCTGTCCGAGCTCCGGGTCGCCCGCCGCCGGGCGGGCCTTGAGCAGCGCCTGGAACTCCCAGTTCTCCGCCCACTGCTCATAGTAGGTCTGATGGGAATCCAGACGGCGCACCAGCGGGCCGTCCTTGCCTTCGGGGCGCAGGCCGCCGTCGATCTGCCAGAGCGCCGGTTCGGTCACGCCCATGACCACGGCCTGGCAGACGCGCTGCAATGTGGTGGCCATCTTGGTGCCGATGCGGGTGAGCGTCATGCCGTCGGCGCCGTCGGCCGGCTCGACCACGTAGATCAGGTCCACGTCGGAAACGTAGTTGAGCTCCTGCGCGCCCAGCTTGCCCATGCCGATGATGGCGAAGCGGCAACGCTCGCTGCCGGCCACCTCATGTCGGGCTATGGCCAGCGCCCCTTCGAGCGCCGCGTCGGCCAGGTCCGCAAGCATGCGGCTGATGCGCGGCTGCTCGCTGATCGGGTCGGCCGCGGTCATGTCCTCGGCCATGATGGTGGCCAGCTGCTTGTAGTATGCGGCGCGCAGCCCCGTGGTGGCCTGCGCCAGATCCAGCGTGGCGGTGGGGGCCGTTGCATCCGCGGGATCGGCTCCCACCGCGTTCAGGATATGCTCGCGGCGCCGGGCGCGGTCGAAGTCGCGGCTGCCGCAGCGATCGACCGCCACGGCCTCCACCAGATCCGGACGGGCGCGCATCATCTTGCCCATAGCATCCGAGGCCCCGAGCACCGACATCAGGCGCGCGAACGACGATTCGTCGGGCAGCGTGTCGCCCAGCCACCCGTCATGGTCGGCCTGCGTGTCCACGATCTGAACCAGATTGGTCAGCGCCGTGTCCGGGTCGCAGGTGCGTTCCAGCATGCGCAGCGTCAACGCCAGCTGATCCGCGGTCATGCCCCTGTCCGCCAACTGGCGGAACGACCCCCTGGCCTGATCGAGGTCCTGCAGCCCCGCATGGATGAGTTCCCTGACGCTGATGGTGAGATCCTGCCGTGCTTCCATATCTCCAATGTACATGCCGCGGCGCCGTCCTGCGTGGCCCTGACCGCGCGGCGGACCGGTCAGAACAGTCCCTGGACGTTCTGCCAGATGCGGCGGG
>NZ_DGVO01000043.1:0-22555 GCF_002394995.1 Bifidobacterium sp. UBA4282 | reverse complement strand
TCCAACAATCGGGGTGCGGTTCACAACGGGGGCGTCGCGCCTGCGTGCGGGCGATGGGTGACGGACGGGATCAGTCGTCGGATTCCGCGGTCTGCTTGCGGACCTCGATGGTCTCGATGCGGCGGCCGTCGACCTTGGTGATCACCATGTCATAGCCGTCGTCGGAGTGCAGCACGTCGCCTTCGGCACCCATCTTGCCGGTCTGGGCCAGGAAGTAGCCGGCCACCGTCTCATACGGGCCGTCGGCGAGCTCGATGCCGGTCAGGTCCTCGAAGTCCTCCAGCGTGGTGCCGCCCTCGATCGTGGCCACGCCGTCAACGAATACGGTCGCCTCGCGGTGTTCCCCGCCCTTCTCCTCGGGCAGGTCGTATTCGTCGCGGATGTCGCCCACCAGCTCCTCGGTCATATCCTCCAGCGTCACGATGCCGTCCGTGCCGCCGTACTCGTCGATGACCACGGCCAGGTGGATGCCGCGCTTGCGCAGCAGCGACAGGCTCGGCAGCAGCTTGGACGTGCCGGGCAGGGAGATGCCCTCGCGCACCACGTCGGCCACGATCTTGGCGTTCGGGTCACGCACGTCGAGCAGGTCGCGCACGTGCACGAAACCGAGCACGTCGTCGAAGTCCTTGCCGGTCACCGGATATCGGGAGTAGGGCATCTCGCGTACGTAGGCGGCGGCCTCCTCCAGCGTCTGGTCGCCGTCCAGAAAGACCACGTCGGCACGCGGGCGCATGACCTCGGCCACAATCGTCTCGGACGCGTCGAAGACGTCATCCAAGATGGTGCGCTCGTCCTTGCTCAGGTTGGTGTTGGTGTTGACGAGCACGCGCAGCTCCTCGTCGGAGACCTCGCTTTCGGTCTCGTTCGGGTCGAAGCCGAGCAGGCGGACGATGCCGTTCGTGTTCTTGCCGATCAGCCAGATGATCGGCTTGCAGACCTTCGCGAACGCGTCGATGGCGGGCACGACGGCACGGGAGATCTGCTCGGCCTTCTGCATGGCGATGCGCTTGGGCACCATCTCTGAGATCACGATCGAACAGTAGGAGATGACCAGCGTCAGCACCACGGTGACCAGCGGATTGGCCACCACGCTCGGCACGCCCCACCCTTGGACGACGGGGATGATGTATGGGGCGAGCGACGAGGCGCCGAACGATGCCGACAGGAAGCCGGAAAGCGTGACGCCGATCTGCACGGTGGACAGGAAGGTGTTGGGGTCGCGGGCGATTTTGGCGACGCGGGCTCCTCTCGCGTCGGTCTGTTCCATCTGCTCGATCTGGGAGCCGCGCAGCGAGACCAGCGCCAGCTCGGTGCCGGCGAACACGGCGCCGACCAACAGGAACACGAAGATGAGCAGGATGTTCAAACCAAGTGACATGTCATCAACACTAGGGCATTGGCACGTCAATGGGGGTGCCGGCCGTTCGGGGGTCGGCCGTGTGGGCAATCTCACAGTTCCAGGACTGGAATTCCAAGCTTTCTTGGCTACGATGAAGGCAGACGCGACGGTGCGATCACGCCGTCCCGCGTCAGAACGAAAGGAACGACAATGACCCTTCTGCAGCATGAACTTACGGATTTCACCGTCAACGCCTACCAGAACGACGCCTTCCATGAAGTGAGCAAGGCCGACGTGCTCGGCCACTGGTCGGTGTTCTTCTTCTACCCCGCCGACTTCACATTCGTGTGTCCGACCGAGCTGGAGGACCTGGCCGCCAAGTACGACGAGTTCAAGGCCATCGGCTGCGAGATCTACTCGGTGTCCTGCGACACCCACTTCGTGCACAAGGCCTGGCACGACGCCAACGAGAAGATCGCCAAGATCCAGTACCCGATGCTGGCCGATCCGACCGCCGCGCTGGCCCGCGACCTCGACACCTACAACGAGGCGCTTGGCCAGGCGGAGCGCGGTGACTTCATCGTCAACCCCGAGGGCAAGGTCGTAGCCTATGAGGTCATCTCCTCGAATGTGGGCCGTAACGCCGACGAGCTGCTGCGCCGCGTGCAGGCCTCGCAGTTCGTGTACGAGCACGGCGACCAGGTCTGCCCGGCCAAGTGGCAGCCCGGCGACGAGACCATCGAGCCGACGCTGGATCTGGTCGGCCAGCTCTGATTCGGGTACACCCCTGACAGCGGTCGATACGGCTGACAACCGATGACGAGGGGAGACCGGTGCGTGATGCACGGTCTCCCCTCACCGTCGCGGTCGGACTACCGGTACGGGGTGATGGAAGGAGGACGCAATGGTCCAGGACGAGAATCTCTATGACGTGATTGTGATCGGCGGCGGCCCCGCCGGCCTGACCGCGGGCCTGTATCTGGCCCGGGCGCGCTACCGCGTGCTGATCCTGGAGAAGGCCGATTTCGGCGGCCAGATCACCATCACCGATGAAGTGGTCAATTATCCGGGCGTCGGCACGACCAGCGGTAGGGCGCTGACGGCCACGATGCGCCGGCAGGCGCAGGATTTCGGCGCCGAGTTCCTTAGCGCCGAGGCGACCGGTCTGGATGTGGAGGGCGATGTCAAGGTCGTGCACACCTCGCGCGGCGATTTGAGGACCTTCGGCATCCTGGTGGCCACCGGTGCCAGCCCGCGCAAGCTCGGGTTCGAAGGGGAATCCGAATACGCCGGCCGCGGCGTGGCCTACTGCGCGACCTGCGACGGCGAGTTCTTCACCGGCCGTGAGGTGCTGGTGATCGGCGGCGGGTTCGCCGCGGCCGAGGAAGCGGTGTTCCTCACCAAATACGCCAGCAAGGTCACGATCCTGGTGCGCGAGGACGACTTCACCTGCGATGCGTCGGTGGCCGCCGAGGCGAAGGACAACCCGAAGATCGAGGTGCGCTACCACACCGTGCTCGACGGCGTCACCGCCGGGCAAGGCGGCCTGACCGAGGCGACGATCCGCGACGTGGCGTCCGGGGCCGTCGAGACGTGGCGGCCGTCGGCGGGTGGCACATTCGGCGTCTTCGTATTCGCCGGTTACGTGCCCGCCACCGATTTGGTGCGCGGCGTCGTCGAACTTGACGAACAGGGGTATGTGGTCACGCACGGCTATCTGGAGACCTCGGTGCCGGGCGTGTATGCGGCGGGCGATCTGCGCGTCAAGAACCTGCGGCAGGTCGTCACCGCGACGGCCGACGGCGCAATCGCGGCCGTGGAACTGGAGCGGTACGCCTCGCAGATGAGCGAGCGGACCGGTCTGGTGCCGCCGCGTCCCGTCGATTCGGCGTACGAGCGTCGGGAACGCGATGCGGCGGCTTCGGCGGCCCGTTCCGGCACGTCCCCGGCCCCTGCGCCCACGCGCGACGGGGGTTCCGCCGATGCCGCATCCGGTGCCGTCGGCAAGTCGTCCGGCTTCTTCAACGACGCGATCCGCAAACAGCTCGACGTGGTGTTCGGCCGCATGGCACGTCCGGCGACGCTGCGGCTGGATCTTGACGGCTCCCCGCTGTCGGCGCAGCTGGACGGCTTCATCGGCGAACTGGCCGCGTTGAGCGGCGGCAAGATCGCCGTCGAACGGCATACGGCCGCGTCTGATGCGGCGTATGATCCGGCCGGTGTGCTGCCCGAGGCGCTGCCCTGCGTGCGGATGTGCGTGGCGGACGGGGACGGCGACGTGCGTCCGACCGGACTCGCGTTCCATGGCGTGCCCAGCGGCCACGAGTTCAACTCGTTCGTGTTGGGCCTGTATAACGCGGCCGGCCCCGGCCAGGCGCTGGATGCCGATGCGACGTCCCGTATCGACGCGATCAAGGAGCCGGTGAACATCATGCTGCTGGTCTCGCTGACCTGCACGATGTGCCCGGAGACCGTGCTCGCCGCGCAGCGCATCGCCGCCGCCAACCCGCTGGTACGGGCCGAGGCTTATGACGTGGCGCACTTCCCGGACATCAAGGACCACTACAACGTGATGAGCGTGCCGTGCATCGTCATCACGAAAGCCGACGGCTCGCAGACGATCGAGTTCGGCAAGCGGAACGTGGCCCAGATGCTGGACCTGCTCGGCGCCTAGAAGCTCAGGACCTCCACCTTGCCGGATTCCAGCTGGTAGCGGGCGCCGACGATCATCAGACGCTCCTCGGCCAACGCGGACTGGATGACCTCCGACCGGGTCACCAGTTCCTCGATCGTGCGGGCGATGTGCACGCGCTCGTAGTCGGCGGCGTCCTCCAGCTCCGCTTCGCGCGCCTGCCAGACCGAGAACCCGATCTGACGCATGATGATCGACGCGTCTTCGGCGATGCGCTCGTCCAGCGTATCCATCGCCTCGGCCGCCGCCAGGGAGTCTTCGATCTCGGCGGTGGCCCGGGCGAGCAGGGCGTCGAGGCCGTCCGACGCCATCGCGACCGCGCCGCAGCGTTCATGGCCGAGGACGACCAGCAGGCTGACATGGAGCTTGGCGACCGCATACTCCAGCGATGTGATCGCCGCGTCGTCCACCATGTGGCCGGCGTTGCGGACCGTGAACAGGTCGCCGAGTCCGGCGTCGAAGATGATTTCCGGCGGTACGCGCGAGTCGGAGCAGGCCAGCACGGCCGCATCCGGCGTCTGCCGGTCGATCAGCGATTCGCGCGTCTGCACATCCTGCCACGGATGCTCGGCCTTGCCTTCGGCGAACCGGCGGTTGCCCGCCAGCATGCGGCTCCAGGTCGCGTTCGCCGTCGATTCCCTGACGTCCTGCATCTCCATATCGCGCTCCCCTTTGATTGCAGTCGATCCCGCGGCACCCCGCGGATGCGTCAACGTTGTATCGAGATGATACCACCCGCCGCTGCCGACGCTCATCAGGCGGACGTCGTTGCTCCGACATCTGTCGGCGGTATGGCCGGATCGCTGGCAGATGCTATGCGAACGGCCCCCGTCCCTGTGGGAATCGGGGGCCGTTCGGGTTTGTATTGCCGTGGTCGGTCGGGTCCTACGCGAATTGGCTGTTGTACAGCTTGGCGTAGGCGCCGTCCGCGGCCAGCAGCTCGGCATGTGTGCCCTGCTCGATGATCGTGCCGTGGTCCATGACCAGGATCAGGTCCGCGTCAACAATCGTTGACAGACGGTGCGCGATCACGAAGCTCGTGCGCCCGTGCATCAGCGTATCCATCGCCTTGCCGATCTCCTGTTCGGTGTGCGTGTCCACGGAGGACGTGGCCTCATCCAGGATCAGGATCTTCGGATCGCACAGGATGACGCGGGCGATGGTCAGCAGCTGGCGCTGCCCTTGGCTGATGTTCTCCGCGTCGTTGGACAGGCGCGTGTCATAGCCGTCGGGCAGCGTGCGCACGAAGTAGTCGACGCGTGCCATCTTGGCGGCCTCGATGATCTGCTCGCGGGTGGCGTCCGGCCGGCCGTACGCGATGTTCTCGGCGATGGTGCCGTCGAACAGCCAGGCGTCCTGCAACACCATGCCGAAGTGGCGGCGCAGGTCCATGCGGTCCATATCATGCGTGTCCACGCCGTCGAGGCGGATATGGCCGCCGTCGATCTCGTAAAACCGCATGAGCAGGTTGATCAGCGTGGTCTTGCCGGCGCCGGTCGTGCCGACGATGGCGGTGCGGTGGCCCGGCTCGGCCGTGAACGAGACGTCCTTCATCAGCGGACGATCCGGATCGTATCCGAACTTCACATGCTCGAAGTCGACGCGGCCGCTGATTGGCTCGGCCACCCGCTCCGGCTCGGCGGGATCGGGTTCGATCTCGTCCTCGTCCAGGATGTCGAACACGCGCTCCACCGAAGCCAAGGCCGACTGCAGGCTGTTGATCATGAACGACATCTCGGTCAGCGGTTCCGAGGCCTGGTTGATGTACTGGAAGAAGGCCTGGAACGTGCCGATCGTCAGATTGCCCGCGACGAGGAAGAATCCGCCCAGCACCGCGATGAACACCTGCGAGAAGCGGGTGATCAGGCGGATGGCCGGGTTGATTGCGTTCGTGATGAAATCGGCGCGGCGCGTCGTGTCGGCCAGATCCTGCGTGGCCTCGTGGATGCGGCGTGAGCTGGAATCCTCCTGGTTGAACGCGCGGATGATCGCGCGTCCGGAATAGGCCTCCTCCACGTGGCCGGTCAGGATGCCGACGCTGCGTTGGCGTTCGGCGGCCAGGATCAGCGTTTTGCGTGCCACGACCTTCGTTACGACCCCCGAGCCGATCGCGAACACCAGGAAGATCAGCGTGAGCCACACGTTGATCGTGAACATCATGATCACGGCGCCGGTCACGTTGCCGACGGCCACGAGCAGACGCAGCAGACCGGTCTGCAGCACTTCGCTGGTCTTGTCCAGATCGTTGGTCACGCGGCTGATGATGCGTCCGGGCTGATGCGCGTCGAAGTACTTGAGCGGCAGCCTGGTGAGCTTGGCGCCCACCTGATTGCGCAGCTTGAGGTTCAGTCGTTCGGCGAAGCTGGCCATGATGAAGGTCTGCGCCGAGTAGAACACCCATTGCACGGTGTACAGCAGCAGCAGTCCCATCGTCTGGATGCCGCCGTCCATCCACGTGATCGTGAACGTCTCGCCGGTTGCAAAGGCGGCCTGGATCTTGTCCCACAGCAGGTCGAGCAGATACGCGGTGTAGATCGGTCCGGCCAGCGTGATGATGACGTAGAACACGAGTGAGACGCCCACGACGTACAGGCGCCACTGCTGCTCGCGCGAGGCGTCCCAGAGGCGTCGGATTGTGCGCTTCAGGTCGCGGGGGACCTCCAGCTCCTCCTCGTCGGGCGCGAGGTCGGCCTGTACGATCGGATCGCGCGGGGTGTCGGTGGCCGAGCAGTCGCCTCGGGCGGCGGCCTCGTCGCGGTGGGTCTCGTCGGTTTCGGTGGTCTGGGTCATCGGGTCTCCTCCTTTCCGGCTTCGGCGGCGGATGCGTCGGCCGCCGCTCTGGCCTCGAACTCGGCGAGGTCCTCGGCGCGCATCTGCGAGCGGGCAATGTCCTGATAGGTGGCGCAGGTGCGCATCAGTTCTTCGTGCGTGCCGCGGCCCTTGAGATGGCCGTCCTCCAGCACGATGATCTGGTCGGCGTGCACGATGGTGCTCACGCGCTGGGCGATGATCAGCATGGCCGAATCCTTGACCTCAACGGCCAGCGCCTTGCGCAGCGCTGCATCAGTGGCGAAGTCGAGCGCGGAGAAGCTGTCGTCGAAGATATACAGGTCGGCCTTGCGGGTCAGCGCGCGGGCTATGGCCAGACGCTGACGCTGGCCGCCGGAGAAGTTCGTGCCGCCCTGCGCCACGCGCGTGTTCAGCCCCAGTGGCAGTTCGCGCACGAAGCCCGACTGCGCGATATCCAGCGCGTGCCACATCTCCTCCTCGGTGGCGTTGGGATTGCCGTACCGCAGGTTGTCGGCGATCGTGCCGGAGAACAGCCACGCCTTCTGCGGCACGTAGGCGATATGCTCGCGCAGCTCGTGCTGGGTCATGTCCTTGACGTTGCGGCCGTGCAGGAGCACGCGGCCGTCGGTAGCGTCGAGCAGGCGCAGCATCAGCCGGGCGACCGTCGACTTGCCGGAACCTGTCGGACCGATGATGGCGGTGGTCTGTCCGCGGCGGCAGGAGAACGTCAGATCGTGCAGCGTGTCCTCCTCCGCATCCGGGAAACGGAACGAGAGGTGGTTGAAACAGGCGACCTTCGGGTTCGGGTTGTTGGCGGCACGGGCCTTGGCCATCTCCTCCAGTGTCATCATCGCACCGGTTGCGGCGTCCGGTTGCGGCACGATTTGCCGGCCGTCGTCGGTCTGTCCGATCCAGGCCTGCGTGGCCTCGCGGGTGGAGGCCTCAGTCGGCTGTCCGTCGCGGATGCTCGGCTGCTTCTCGATGACCGCGCGCACGCGGCTGATGCAGATGATCGCACGCGGCACCATCAGGGCCACGAACTGCGCCATCATGATGTAGAAGAGGATCAGGATCGAATACTCGATCAACGCGGTGATGTCGCCGATCTGCATCGCGTGCACGCCGACGCGGTCGCCGCCCGCCCAGATGATCAGCACGATCGCGATGTTCATCAGGAAGAACGTGAAGCTGTCGAGTCCGGCGAACAGGTAGTTGACGCGGATCGCGTTGTTCGCGTAGTCGGAGAACGACTTGTCGAGGCGCTTGATTTCATGGCGGTCGCGGCCGAACGCGCGGATGACGCGCACGCCGGTGATGTTCTCGCGCAGCACCACGTTCATGCGGTCGATGTAGCTCTGCAGCTTCTCGAAGATGCCCGCCGCCTTCCAAACGATCAGCGCCGCCAGGATCACGACGATCACGACGATGGCGAGCATGATCCAGCCCATCTGCACGTCGAGCATGAACGACAGCGTGACGCCCATCACGCACATGATCGGCACCGGCAGCAGGATCTGCAGACCCATCATCAGCGCCTGCTGGATGATGTTGACGTCGTTGAGGGTGCGGGTGATCATCGAGCCGGTGCCGAACTCCTTGAAGTCGCCGTCCGAGAAGGCCAGCGAGGAGTCGTAGATCGCGTTGCGGATGTCGCGCCCGACGTTGGAGCACAATTTGGCGCACAGGTAGCTGCCGGCCAGCGATGCCGCGCCGGACAGGAGTGTCACGGCCATCATGATCGCGCCCGTCGAGATGATGTGGTCGACGCCGCCGTCGGTGGCGCCGATGTTGATCATCTCGGCCAGGATGGTCGGGATGAACAGCGCGCCGGCCACATCCAGCAGCAGCGCCAGCGTTGTCGCCGCAATCAGACCCTTGTACGGTTTGAGGAAACGCAACAGCAGTTTCATGGGTGTTCTACTCTCCTTCCTGGTTCAAGTCGTTCGGTTCGGTGTCATTTGAAGTGTCGGGTGTGTCCGTGGCGTCCGTGGTATCCGGTCCGTCCGCCGCCAGCTGGTCGGCGTCCCGAACCGGTGCGGGGCCGGGGAGACATATGGCCTCCATCGCGTCGTTGAGCAGTCCCGCGTATCGGTCGATGCCGGCGATCAGCGCATCCCGGCCCCGCTCGTCAAGGGCCAGCAGTGATTTCTTCTCTGCCTGCATGGCCGGCTCGATGTATACGCCGGTGAAGTGTTCGCCCTCGTCGGTCAGGCTGATCTGTTTGTCCCGACGGCTGCCGGCGGCGTACTGGACGTTGATGAGTCCGCGTTCCTCAAGCTGACGCAGGGTGGAGGACACGGTCTGCCTGCTGTACAGCCAGACCTGGGAAAGTTCGTTCTGCGGCATGTCGGTGCCGGCGTCGCGCAGGGCGTACAGGATCCAGAACGCGCAGTCGGACAGGCCGCTGCGCCGGGCAATCTCGTGGTAGACGCGATCGATGCCCTTCCAGGATCGGTTGAACCGTTCCAGCAGTGTTGCCGCGGTGTCGGACATGGCCATCCCCTCTTTCCTGTTATGTGTTGTGTTGGCGCATACGCTTTGTCGGCGTATGCATCGTGCCGGTCCGAATGGGACTCGGGTGTCGGTCGCATCCGTTGGCGTTACCTGGAATCGAGGTTCTGTACAACGATGTTCCCGATGCCGATCCGTCTCTGACGTCAGGAAAGCCGCGGCAATCGGTGATCGCTGCGGCTTGTTTTGTCAAAGTTCGGACAATCAGCATCTATGATAATCCGATTTCGTACATTCGCAACTCAAGGGTGCCGTGCGGCGCCCCGCCTCCGCTATCACTCCGTTAACACGAGTTCTAACATGTTAGGATTCGTCGTTAACATGTTAGGATTCGAGTGGTTTGAGGGGCGTACGCTGTGGCGGCCCGTCACCTGCATCCGCAGGATCGGCGGATGATCAGTTTGGCGGGGACGAGCTGCACGTCCGGGGTGGTGTCCGGGCGCAGCGCCGCGTCGATGGCGCAGCGGGCGATCTGCATGGTGTCCTGTTGCATGGTGGTCAGCTGCGGCCAGGTGTACAGCGTCTCGGCGGTCCCGTCGAAGGAGATGAGTGCGATGTCCTCCGGCACGCGTAGGCCGGCCTCGTGAATGGCGCGCAGTGCGCCGAGGGCTTCCAGATCGGAGGCCGCAAAGATGGCGTCGGGGCGTTCCTGTGCGGGCCGTGTAAGAAGGTTCACCGTGATCTGATAGGCGCCTTCGCGGGTGAAATCCGATTGGTAAACGGGTCCTGCGGGCAGTCCGAGGTCCCGGTGGGCCTGTGTCCAGCCCATGACGCGTTGGTCGGAGAGCGCGGCTTCGTCGCCGAACAACATGGCCGCTCGTCGGCGTCCGTGTCCGAGCAGATGTGCGGCGATGTCGTAGGAGGCCTGATAGAAGTCGGTCGACACGCATTTCATGTCGCCGATCGGCGAGGTGTGGTCGAGGATGACGATGTGCTTGCCCTGCCGGGTCAATGCGCCCAGTTCGGCGTCGTTCTGCGCCGGGGAGAGGAAAATGGCATCGACGTTGCGGTCCGAGAGCTCCTCGACGCGTGTGCGTTCGATGTCGGCCAGGCCATGTGAGAGGTTGACCACCAGCGAATGGCCGTACTCGGTGGCGCCGCGTTCCAGCTGTTCCACCAGTTCGCCGAAGTACGGGTTGGTGATGTCAGGCACCACAATGCCGAGCATGCCGGTTTTGCCGGTTTTCAACGCGCGGGCGATGATGCTGGGGCGGTAGTCGAGTTTTTCTGCGGCGTCGAGCACTCGGCGGGCGGTTTCCGGCGATACCCTGTTCGCGTCGCCGTTGAGCACGTAGCTGACGGTGGCCGTCGACACCCCGGCCAGGCGTGCGACATCCGTGCGGGTGGTGCGTTTGCGGCCCGATGCGGATGATGCGGGGGTGGTCACGGTGCCTGCCTTTCGGTGTCTTGTCGTGCTGGCTTGTGCGGGATTGTTCCCATTTTAGTCGGTTCGCCGTCGGTCTGGGGCAAGGTGGTCATGGCAGCGGCGACACGTTGTGGTATTCGCGTATCGTCGGAGCGGGGTGGAGTCGTTGTCTGCACGTATATGAATGGCGGGCGACGTCGTCGCTGGCGTCGGGATGCGGTCGCGCGTTGTTTATGTGTGGGTGGATGGCGCAGGCGCACGTCTGGCGGCGGTGCCACGGTTGCGGTCGTCTTTCGCGCGGTATGTGGACGGAATGGTGCGACTATGCCAACGTTTGCAGTAGTTACTTGAGTAAACATAACGTAAAATGTTGAACCTGAGATATGTGTAAAAAGTTGAAATATAGCGTTTTATCCAACGACACGCCGTGTGTTAACACCTAAGTTACCCGAGTAAACTGGGTACTGTCGGAACGCGAAAGCGGAACGGGCGGGGGCGCAGTTGCCTCCGCACACACAAGGCAACAAAGAGGTAGCGATGAGAGTAAGACGACTTATTGCCGCTGCGGCATGTTGCATGATCACGGTGTCCGGACTGTCCGCCTGCGGCAAGCAGGATGATCCGAACCACATCGAGTTCATGACCGGCATGTCCACCGGAACCGCGCAACTTGAGGCGATGCAGCAGCTCGTCGACGAGTTCGAGGAGGAGAACCCCGGCGTCACCATCAACCTGATTGCCGGCACCACGTCCTACGAGCAGGATCTGCGCGTGCGCCTGGCGGGCCGCAACGCCCCGGACATCTGGAACACGCACGGCTGGTCCCGCGACCGGTATGCGAACTTCCTGGAACCGTTGCAGACCAGGGACTGGGCCGACGACGTGAACCCGCTGATCATGGGGTCGATCAGCAAGGACGACGGCAGCTTCTACGCCCTGCCGCTGGATGTGGCCGTCACCGGCATCTTCTACAACGAGGAGGTGCTGGAAGCGGCCGGTGTGGATCCCGAGGACATCCAGAGCTGGGACGATTTCTCCGAGGCGTGCGCGGCCATCACCGAAACCGGGGCCACCTGCCTGGGTGCCTCCGGCAAGGATAACTACACGGCCGGCAACATCGCCGACTACATGCTGCCGTCGGTGTATACGGACGACCAACTCGACCAGCTGCTCGACGGCACGTTCGTCAAGGAACCCTACATCGAGATGGCCGACATCCTGGCGCAATGGCGCGACGCCGGCTATTTCAACATCGACTACTCGTCGGCCACGTTCGACGACCTGGCCCGTCGTATGGCACAGAACGAGCTGGCGTTCCTGTTCAACCCGAATGGCGGCGCGCAGAACGTGCTCGCCTACAACCCCGACGCCAAGCTGGGCTTCATGCCGTACCCCTCCGCCGTGGGCGATCCGTACCTGATCACCGGCGAGGACTACGCGCTGGGCGTTTCGAAGGACAGCGCCGCCAAGGAGAATGCGCTGAAGTTCATCGACTTCATGGCCGAGCCCGAGCATATGCAGGTGTTCAACGCGGTGGTCAACAACGCCCCCGCACTGACCACCATCAAGCCGGAGATGGGCGTTGTGCAGTCCAGCTATGACAAGTGGGTCACCGAGAAGGACACCGGCACCACGCTGATCTTCGACCGTGTCTACCTGCCCAACGGCATGTGGAACACGCTGATCACCACCACGGACAGCATCATCAACGGACAGGTCAGCTCCGAGGACGCCGCCCAGCAGATGGAGACCTCCTTCATCAGTCTGTACCGTCGCAAGTCCTGATCAATGAGCCTGCAAGAAAGGAATGGAACAACCAATGAGCGGCAAGAATGCTGAGCCCGCGGTCGCCACGAAGTCGTGGCGGGACCGTTTCAAGGGCGCTTCGGTCAATCTCTTCTACGCACCGGCACTGATCATGCTCGTGCTGTTCTCGCTGTATCCGCTGATCTCCGGCATCGGCATCTCGCTGACCAGCTGGGACGGTTTCAACCCCGAGAAGATCTTCGTGGGCCTGTCGAACTACGTGACGATGCTGCGTGACGCGAACTTCCGCATGACGCTGATCAACACGTTCATCTACGGCATCGGCTCCACGATCATCCAGCAGGTGCTCGGTCTGGGCCTGGCCCTGCTGCTGAACTCTAAGATCAAGGGTCGCAACCTGATGCGCGCCATCATCTACCTGCCCGCCCTGGTCTCCGCGGTCATCATGGGCACGATGTACTACTTCATCTTCCAGTACGACACCGGCGCCCTGAACACCATCCTCTCCGCACTGGGGCTGGAGAAGGTCGTGTGGTTCCAGAACGCCACCACCGCCCTGATCATCATCCTGGTGGTGAACTCGGTGCAGTTCGTCGGCACGTCGATGATCATCTACCTGGCCGGCCTGCAGGGCCTGGACCAGTCGGTGGTCGAGGCGGCCAGCCTGGACGGTGCCAGCGGCTGGAAGATGTTCTGGAACATCACCCTGCCGGGCCTGGCTCCGTCGTTCACCACTTCCGTGGTCCTGAACCTCATCGGCGGCCTGAAGCTGTTCGATGTCATCAAGGTCCTGACCGGCGGCGGCCCGGGCTACTCCACCAACTCGGTGTCCAGCTACATCAGCATCCAGTACTTCGACAACCAGAACGCCGGCTATGCGGCGGCCATGGGCGTCGTGCTCTTCATCATCATCGCCGTCGTCACCACGGTGATGAACAAGGGCCTCGACAAGCTCGGCTGGAACTAAGGAGGGAACGACCATGAGCAACGCAACCGAACAACCCGGCGTCACCATCGTCGGCAAGAAGGAGCACCGCAGCTTCAGGTGGCTCGCCTACGTGTTCCTCATCATCATGTGCGTGATCCAGCTGCTGCCGTTCTGGCTGGCGATCTGCGCCTCCTCGAAGCCGTCGGACGACCTGTCCAGCTCGCTGTTCCTGCGCTTCGACTTCGAATGGAGCAACTTCGCCACGGCCATCACCGACGGCGGCATCCTCAAGGCCATCGTCAACAGCGTGATCATCACCGTGTGCTCCACCGTCATCACCTGCCTGGTCGGCGCCGCGGCCGCCTACCCGCTGGCCCGTCGCCAGACGCGCGGCAACAAGCTGGTCTCCGCCGGCATCCTGGCCATCATGATGATCCCGCCGTTGTCCATCCTGGTGCCGCTGTACTCGTTCCTGGTGCAGATCGGCGGCGTGAACTCCTACTGGGGCATCGTGCTTGTGCTGAGCACCACCAACCTGCCGCTGGCCATCTTCCTGTACACGGCGTTCATCCGCGCCATTCCGGCCTCGATCGACGAGGCGGGCATGGTGGACGGTGCCAGCAAGCCGAAGATCTTCTTCACACTGATCCTCCCGCTCTTGAAGCCCGTCACCGCCACCGTGGTCATCATGACCAGCGTGGGCGTGTGGAACGAGTACGCGCTGTCGAACTATCTGATCACCGATGCGTCGATGCAGCCAATCGCCCCGCGCGTGGCCTCGTTCTTCGCCTCGAACTCGAACAACCTCGGCGTCGGCGCCGCGGCCGCACTGATGGCGGCGCTGCCGATCGTGGTGCTGTACCTGTTCCTGCAGCGCTACTTCATCGAAGGCATGGTGGCAGGCTCCGTCAAGTAAGATGTGAAGACCGACCGCACCTTCACCCGTGCCCGTGCGTCTGACCGCATGGCCGGCGCACGGGCGCATCCCCCGTACCGGCCGGCATCCCGCCGGCCATCACAACAAGGACTCGACATGTTGTTCCCCTCCATCATCACCGACTCCCCCATCACCCGCATCATTCTGGACGACACCACCGCCGGCGACGATCTGCCGGACGTCCTAGCCGTCGTCAGCTGCGCCGATCCGGCCGCCTACTACGGGCTGCCCCGGCAGACGCCTCGCCGCACACCGCTGTTGGCGGAGCATGCGCTAGGACTGTACGGTCGCCCCTCGTTGCGGGGGCACCGCGTCATATCCGACGATGGCGATGTGGCCACCGGATTGGACTGGTCACCCCGATTCATCCTGGATCACGCCCCCGCGGTCGACGGCGGCAGGCTGTCCCTGACCGCGCACGACGTGAACGCCGGTCTGTCCCTGACCACCGAGATCGAACCCATGGTCGGCGGGTCCCTGCGCATCCGCCATGCGCTGACCAACGTCTGCCCCGGCAGCTATGTGGTCGACGGGCTGGAGGTCTGCGTCCCTCTGCGCGACGACCAGAGCGAGTTCATCGACTTCACCGGCCGGCATGAGAACGAGCGCCAGCCGCAGCGCCACCGGGTCGCCGACGGCACCTGGGTGCGCGAATTCCGACGCGGCAAGCCCAGCTTCGAAGGCACCGCGCTGATCGCGGGCACCGAAGGCTTCTGTTTCGGCTCCGGTTCCATGCTCGGCGTGCAGCCGGCGTGGAGCGGCAACACGGTGCTGGCCGTCGACCGCATCACCGAGGACGGAACCGCGGTGTTCGCCGGTGAGCTGTTGCAACCGGGCGAGGTGGTCCTGACCACCGGCGACACGTACACGACGCCGTGGATCGTGATCGCCGCCTGCAACGACGGCCTGGACGGCGTGGCGCACAGCCTGCACGCCTGGGAACGTTCGCTGCCCGCGCACCCGGCCAGCCAGCCGGTGACGCTGAACGTGTGGGAGGCACTGTACTTCGATCAGGACCCCGACGTGGTGCTGGACCTGGTCGGCAGGGCCGCACGTCTGGGCGTGGAGCGGTTCGTGCTCGACGACGGCTGGTTCCATGCCCGCCGCACGGATACCGCCGGACTGGGCGACTGGTGGGTCGACCCCAGCGTCTGGCCGGATGGCTTGAAGCCGCTCGCCGACGCCATTCACGACCACGGCATGCAGTTCGGTCTGTGGTTCGAGCCGGAGATGGTCAACCCCGACTCCGACCTGTACCGCGAGCACCCCGACTGGGTGTTGCAGGCCACCGGTCGCCTGCCGTTGCCGCATCGCAACCAGCAGGTGCTCGATCTGACGAATCCGGACGCCTTCGCGCACGTCCTTGAACAGATCAGCACCGTGCTCGGCGAATGCGATGTGGACTACGTCAAATGGGACCACAACCGCGACCTGCTCGAAGCCGGCACGAACACGCGCGGCGGCGCCCCGGCCGTGCATGAGCAGACGGTCGCCTACTACCGCCTCCTGGACACGCTGCGCGGGCGCTTCCCGAACATCCAGTGGGAATCCTGCGCGTCGGGCGGCGGCCGCATCGATCTGGGCGTCATCGAGCACGTCGAGCGCGTCTGGACCTCGGACATGACCGATGCCCTGTCCCGCCAACGTATCCAGCGGTGGACTGTGCAGACCGTGGCCCCCGAATACATGGGCATGCATATCTCCGCCACCACGTCGCACCAGACCGGACGCACCTACACCTTGGACTTCCGCGCCGCCACGGCCGTGTTCGGTTCCTTCGGCATCGAATGGGACATCCGGCAGGCCAGCGAATCCGATCTGGCACGGATCGCGCAATGGATCGCCTGGTATAAGCAGGAACGCGCTTTCCTGCACTCCGGGCACATCGTGAGGCTGGACGTGACCGATCCGGGTGTCATGGCGCACGGCGTCGTCGCCGATGATGCCTCCCGGGCGATCATCGCCCACGTGCAATACGAGGAGTCGCCGTCCAACCGTGGCGTGTGGCTGCGTGTCCCCGGCCTGGACCCGAAGGCGCGTTACCGGCTGCGGTGGGCGGGACCGGTGGCCGAGGACCCCGAGGACGTATTGCGGGAGGCGTCCCGCCGCGACTGGGATCCGCTGCCGGAGTCGGGTCCGTTGGGTCCGGACGCCACCATCACCGGCGTGGCCCTGGGCACGATCGGCGTGCGCATCCCCCGTTGCCATCCCGAAACGATCCGTCTGATTGAGATCGTGCGGGTCTGAACCGGAACAACGAAGGCCCCGTGGGCGGCAGATCGTCGAACATGACGATCCCGCGCCTACGGGGCCTTCGCTTACGCTATCCGGATCAGCCGGTGTTCTGGAGGCCGGCGGCGACGCCCGACACGGTGCACAGGATGAGGTAGATGAACCCGGCCTGCTGGCTCTGGCTCAGCTCCTCCTTGTCCACACGGCGGCGCAGCGACTTGAGCGCCAGCACCTGGGTGAGCGAGAGCGCGTCCACATACGGCGAGCGGATGCGGATGGCCTGGCCGAGCACATGGCGGTGCTCCAGCGGCCACTCGTCACCGACGATGCGGAGCACCCACTTGCGGGTGAGCTCCATCTCGCCCAACACCTTCTCGTTGAGATCCTCGCGGTCGTCCAGCGCCAGATACATCTTGGCGATGCGCTCGTCGGTTTTGGCGATTGACATCTCGATGTTGTCGATGAACGTGGAGAACAGCGGCCACTCCTTGTACGCCTGACGCAGCGTATCCAGATCGCCGAACTGCTCGCAGGCCGTGCCCAGGCCGTACCAGGCGGCCAGGTTGATGCGGGCCTGCGCCCAGGCGAACACCCACGGGATCGTACGCAGATCGTCCAGCGACTTGGCGCCCAGACCACGCTTGGCCGGGCGGGAGCCGATCGGCAGGAGGCCGACCTCGGTCAGCGGCGTGACGATCGAGAACCACGGCGCGAAGTCCGGGGTGCCAAGCAGATCGAGGAAGCGCTCATGCGAGGCGTCGTTAAGCTGCTGGGTCATGTCCGCGTACTTCTCGGTCATCTCGGTGTTGAGCTTCTCGATGCTCGGCGCGGACTGCAGCAGCGTGGCGGCCGCGACCGACTCGATATGGCGGATAGCCAGCGTCGGGTTGCCGTAGCGCGCGAAGATGACCTCGCCCTGCTCGGTGAGCTTGAACCGGCAGTTGACCGAGCCCTTCGGCTGGGCCAGCACCGCGCGGTTCGCCGGGCCGCCGCCGCGGCCGACGGCACCGCCGCGGCCGTGGAACAGCGTCAGGTCGATGTTGTTCCGCTCCGCCCATTCAACGATCTTGCCTTCGGTCTCATGCAGCGCGAAGATCGAGGTGGTCGGGCCGGCGTCCTTCGAGGAATCCGAATAGCCCAGCATGACCTCCATCTTGCCGCCGGTGGCCTTGAGCCGGGCCTGCATCTCCGGGATCTTGATGATCTCGTCAAGCACGTTCACCGAGTTCTGCAGATCCTCCAGCTGCTCGAACAGCGGGATGACGTCGATGGCCGGCACATCCTTCGGATTCGAGAACGCCAGGCGGTTGAGCTCGTACACGTCGCGCACGTTCTGCGCCGACTTGGTGAACGAGATGATGTACCGTCCGGCGGCCTTCAAGCCGTTGCGCTTCTGGATGGCTCCCAGGGCGCGGAAGGTGTCAAGCACCTCCTGCGTCATCGGCTGCAGCGGTCCGCGCTCGCCATGCAGACCGTGCTCCCGGATGTCCTCCAGGGCGCGCGAATGCACCACGGAATGCTGGCGAAACTCCATCTCCACCATATGGAAGCCGAAGGTCTCGGCCTGCCAGATCAGGTCCTGCAGCGGGCCGTACGCCGAACGCGGGTCGCTGGCGGCCAGGGAGCGCTGCACGATCTTCAGATCGGCCAGGAAATCCTCGCAGCTGTGGTACATCAGATCGGTGTCACGCGCGATGGTGTAATGCAGGCGGTCGGCCATGACCAGCATGACCGCACGATGCGGCTCCTTGGCGGAGAGCTGGTCGGCGTTCTGGGTGAGCCGTTCGCTCATCTCCTTCTGACGGCCCCACAGCAGACGAAGCTCCTCACTGGCGGGCGTGGCCTCGGAATCCATCGTCAGATTCTTGCCGACGGTGCGGGTGGCTTCCTCCAGCGCGGCGATCACATGGTCGCTGAAGTTGCGGGCCACCTGACGGCTCACCTTGGCGGTGACGTTCGGGTTGCCGTCGCGGTCCGAGCCGATCCAGCTACCCGGATGGAAGAACGCGGGGCAGGCCGGCTCCACCAGACCAGCCTGGTCGCCCAGCAGCCAGTCGTCGAACCGACGGTAGACCTGAGGAATCGTATGGAACAGCGTGGAATCGAAGATGTCGATGATCGTGTTGGCCTCTTCGACCGGGGTCGGCTTGCGGTGCTCGATCGGCGAGGTGCGGAACAGCGCGTCGATCTCGTTGAACAGACGACGGTAGTTCTCACGCTTCTCGGAGCCGCCCAGCAGCGGGCGCACCTCCAGCAGATCGGCGATGCGGCGGATCTTGCCTTCCACGGCCTTGCGGCGGGCCTCGGTCGGGTGCGCGGTGAACACCGGGTGGAACTCAAGCTTCTCCAGCAGGGCCTTGGCCTTGGCCGGCCCCATCTCGGTAATCAGCTGGTGATAGGCCACGGTCAGCTCGTTGACCGGATCGACGGCCTGGTTCTCGTCCACCTCGGATTCGCGCTGGCGCAGCACGGACACACGGTGATTCTCCTCGCAGAGATTCGCCAGATGGAAGTACGTGGTGAAGGCACGGGCCATCAACTGGGCATCGTGCAGGTTCATCGCGTCGATGATCTCGACCGCCTTGCGCAAGCCTTCGTTCCCGTGATCCGAATCGCTCAGGAATCCGGCGAAATGCTCGGCGCTGGCCTCGACCGCGTCGGTACGGACCTCGTCGAACATGTTCAGCAATTTGGGATCGAACTCGTTGAGCACCTCGCGCAGAATCTGCAGGCACAGCTCCATATTGTTGCGCAGCGAGGGCGGTAGTTCGTGCTCCTCGGTCCCCTTCGTGCCCATCGGTGCCACAACGGCCAATTCCTCGGTGATGGCGTGATTGTTATCTGTCATATAGTTTGGACCTCCTTAGCCCCGTCCCACGGTTGCTCGGTCAGTCGGCCATCCGCGGCTCCTCCGCGGTTGTGTTGGCCGACCGTTGCGAACCCAAAGCCGCAGGTCCGGCGGTTGTCTCGTTCATTGTACGACTTGACCTTGAGCATATGACGGCACGCGTTCGCATACTGACGGCGTTTTTTCGCCGTCGCCCCGCGTCCCGGGCGGCGCAGATGTTCGGCCATGCCGTGCGGTACTACTGGAAGGGTGAGATTCCGCCGCACACAGAATGATGGCACCGCCACAGCCGTCAGCAACTACCACACGCACTCCATCCCGCTGGATATGGAGGACATCGAACGCGATTGGGATCGGCCGATCGCACAGGCCGGCATCGCCGCCAAGGCCAGTGTGATCGTGCGCGTCGGCATGCTGGACCTGGGCGCGGGAACCGGCAGCTTCCGGGTGCGTGAGATGATGCACCGCGTGGCCTATCCGCTGGGCGTGCACGTGCGCGCCGACGTGAACCTGACCGATATCGCGGCCACCTGCACGGACGGAAAGAACCGCATCACCGAGGTCATCGACCTGCCGACCACCGGTGTGAACACCGAACGCATCTGGTTGTTGGAGCACTTCGCCGACTGGTTCAACATCCATCTGGGCAAAGGGTCGGTATATCACGCGCAATCGGTGGTATCGGAGGAACTCGTCGAGCATCTGGACGATCCCGAGGCCCGCACCTCGTTGATGAGGGCGGTGGAGAAGGACCAGGCCGCGCAGGAGACCGCGCAGGAGGTCATCGAGGCGATCGCCGATGGCGGGAATCAACAGACCTCGTTGGCGGAAGAATTCGCGCCGGATGCCGGCGACGAGCGGGAATCCGAACCGGCGGAGAAGACGGCATCGGCGGAGGGGCCTGCGCCGGATGCCGACGGCGACTCCCCCACATCCGATGAGCGGCACGGCAGGCGTGCCAAACGGACGCCCAAACGATACGCCGAACATTTCGACCACATCGCCGCCGCTTCCGACCCGAAGCGGCAGGTCCCGGCGTTGACCGTGCGCCAGGTCCATGACCGGCTGGATCTGATCGAACGTCGTAAGCCGCTGTATGCGCCGTGGCAGTCGGGACTGGCCGCCGGCGTGGCCTGCGCGGCGTTCGTCTTCCTGTTGGGCGGCGGCATCTATGACATGGTCGGCGCGTTCGTCGGCGCCGGTCTGGGGCAGTGGCTGCGCCGACGGCTGTTCGCCAAGCATCTCAACCAGTTCTTCGTCACCTTCGTCTGCGTGGCCGTGGCCGCGCTGGCATGCACGGGCGTGCTGCGCGTGATCGGGTTGATCGATCCGGTGGCGTTGCAGCATGACACCGCCTATATCGGTGCGATGCTGTTCGTGATTCCGGGTTTCCCGCTCATCACCGGTGGCCTGGATATAGCCAAGATCGACTTCCCCTCCGGCATTCAGCGGTTGTGCTATACGTTGGCGATCATCCTGATGGCCACGTTGGCCGGTTGGATGACTGCGTTTGTGGTGCATCTGAACCCGGGAGGCTTCGAACCGCTGGGTCTGGACCCGCTGCTGAACAACTGCCTGCGCTTTGTGGCCGCCTTCGTGGGGGTGTGGGGATTCTCCATACTGTTCAACTCCCCGCAGCGCATGTGCCTGGTGGCGGCCACCATCGGCGCCATCACCGATACGTTCCGCCTGATCATTGTGGACTATGGGTTGCCGGCCGAGGCCGGCGCCTTCGTCGGCGCGCTGCTGGCCGGCCTGCTGGCGGCGGGATGGCGGTCCTCGGTCCGGCGTGGATGGCTGCCGCGTTACCTGGATTATCCGCGTATCTGCCTGACGGTGCCGTCCATCGTGATCATGGTGCCGGGCATGTATCTGTACCGCGCGATGTTCCACCTGGGGCAGTTCGACACCCAGCTGGCCTTGGATTGGGCGTTCCGCGCATTCATGGTCATCGTGTGCCTGCCGATCGGGCTGGCCATGGCCCGGGTGATCACCGATAAATCCTGGCGGTATGACGTATGACGGTTCGCACTACCTCAAGGATCGAATCGCGCATCGGCCATATTCCGTCATCCGATGATCGAATCTTGAGGTAGCGCGAACCTCACTCGGCGAGAGTCTGGTCGACCAGACGAGGCAGCGCTACGGCGATGTCCTCATGGATAAGACGTGTGGCCAGCCGATCGTACTGTGTGCGCCCCATGTTCATGATGGTGATGGGCACCCCGGCCTGGGCCGCCACCGGTACGAGCGAGGCCGCCGGGAACACCTCCAGCGTGGAGCCGATCACCCAGAACTCGTCGGCTTCGCAGGCGCGCTTCATCGACGTTTCCATGGCGCCTTCCGGCAGCATCTCACCGAAGTAGACCACGTCGGTTTTGATCAGACCGTTGCAGGGCATGTTGCCGCGGTACGGAAGCTTGCGGCGGCAGTGCGGGTCGGGCTGTTCGTCCAGCCGGTCCATGATGTCGGCGGTGTCGTACTTGGCGTGGCATGTCATGCAGTGCGAGGTGCCGATGGTGCCGTGCAGGTTCACGATCACCTTGTCGGTGTTGCCCGCCTTCTCATGCAGTGCGTCGAAGTTCTGCGTGGCGAGCAGTGTGAGCATGCCGGCCTGTTCAAGGAGGGCCAGCGCTTTGTGTGCCTCGCCGGGCTGTGCGTTCCATACCGGCGACTCCTTCTGCCAGCGCCAGGAGTATTCGCGTGCCTGCTGGTCATGGAGGAACGCGTCGATGTCATAGACGCTCTGCTGCTCGGGGTGTTTGGTCCACACGCCTTCCGGCCCGCGGAAGTCCGGGATGCCGGCCGATGTGGAGATGCCCGCTCCTGTCAATACTGCGATCTTCTTCATGACTACAGGCTTAGCACGATTCGTGATGACGCGTTGTCGTCTCCATATATCGGCACGTACGTCTGGCGGCGGCTACGGGTGCGTGTTGTCGTCTCTGCCTGGCAACACACACGTTAAGGTGTCTCCGGAGCCGTGTCGTCATTCCTGTATGACGACACGTACGTGAGATGTTGGGAGGGCGACACGCCGATGGGAGGCAGTTTCCGAGGTGCACAGAGTGGCGATGAGGGTGGTTTGTTGGTGGTTTTATTGTGGTTTTTGGGTGTTTTCGACACGCCGGTGGATGGCTTGTTT
>NZ_DGVO01000014.1:0-41176 GCF_002394995.1 Bifidobacterium sp. UBA4282 | reverse complement strand
GGGAGCCCGCTGACCATGAGTCGGCGGGCTCCCTTGCGTATGCGGGTGTTCGATGGGGAACGCCGCCGCTGGTGTGCGGATTTTGTATGCTCTCGGCGTGTTTTCTGCAGAAAACTGCAGATGAGCTTGACTCATGCCGAATGATTGCCGAATCTATAACAAGCTTGGGTAAGGGAAGGCTTGTTGATCGGACGGTCCGCGAGGGGAGTCGCGGACCGGCGTCGAGGATTCACCGCTTCGGTGGCCGGACGGTTTGCGCGGTAACGCTTCAGACGGCATGCCGCAGATGTTATAGGACATGCAGCGCATGGCATTGCGCGATGACCTCATGCCATTCCTTGACGCCGAATTTGCGTTTGATGTTGCGCCGGTGCGAGAAGACCGTGGCGATGGATATGCCCAGTTCGTCGGCGATCTGCCGCGATGTGCGGTGCCCCATGCTGAGCGTGATGATCCGCTGCTCGGCCGAGGTCAGGTGGATGGCGGCGCTATGGGTGGCTTCCGTGGATTCCGACACATCCGGGAATATGCTGTCCTCCGGATAGTGCTTCCCCTCGGCGACGGCGGCGATGGCGTCGGCTAGCGTGGAACGGAGTGTGCTCTTGTCGAGCAGGGCCTGCGCCCCGGCATCGGCCAGCGCCCGTTCATAGATTTCAGGTGTGTATGAGGTGATGCCGATGATGCCCGTGCTCGGTGAGAACCTGCGGACTTCCGCGGCAACCTGCGCTCCGGTCAGACCGTTGAGCGCCATATCGACGATGAGGATATCGGTGTGCTGACCGAATCGACATTCCTGCACTGCCTGTGCGGGTTTGGTATAGGCCCAGACATCGGCGACGTTATTCTCCGATCCTGTGGACTGTTTCAGCATGGCCACGATATATTCCAACGCGCAGGAATCATTGTCCAACACGCCGATGCGTAAACGGCGCGTTCTGCCGGTTGTCGATGATTCGCTCATCGTGTTTCCCTTCCGTTGACTCCGATTGTAATGCACACTGAAGGACGGCGTTGCACGAGTTCGGTATCATCTGCAGCTCGAGGGGGCCATCCCTACCTGTTGAGAGAATGATGGTATCGGCTCGTCGAAAGGAATGCCATGATCGTCGGTATCGTCATCGCAGTCATCGTTGTCCTGCTCGTCCTGTGGGCGGTGGGCTCCTACAACTCCCTGGTGGCGCTGCGCAACCGCGTGGCGAACGGCTGGGCGCAGATCGATGTGCAGCTCAAGCAGCGCGCCGATCTGGTCCCGAACCTGGTGGAGACCGTCAAGGGGTATGCGGCGCATGAATCCGAGGTGTTCACCCAGGTCACTGAGGCCCGTGCCGGCGCGGTGGCCGCGGCCGCTGACCCCAAGGCCGGCGCGGCCGAACGTGCGGCCGCCGAGAACAAGCTCAGCCGTGCCCTGGTGAACCTGCAGGCCACCGCCGAGGCCTACCCGCAGCTGCAGGCGAACCAGAACTTCATGGATCTGCAGAACCAGCTGAGCCAGCTGGAGCAGAAGATCGCCTACGCGCGCCAGTTCTACAACGATGTGGTACTCAAGTTCAACACCGCCATCGAAACGGTGCCGTCCAACATCATCGCCGGACTGTTCCATTTCACCCAGGCCCAGTACTTCGAGGCGGACGAGCAGTCGCGCCAGGTGCCGCAGGTCAGCTTCTCCAAGTGAGTGGCCGGAGCCGGCGGCGTCGTACCGGCTGAAAGGGGATGACAATGTCCGGGAAGCACGCATTCGGTGCCGCCGCGGCCGCGGCGGTGATCACGGCGATTGCGGCCCTGCTCGCCACGTTCATCATCGTGTTCGGCGATGACGATGCCGCCATGAGCTACCGTTCGCTCGATTACGAGGTCACGGTGCAGCCCGACGGCGATCTGGAGATCACCCAGCACGTGGACCTGCGGCTCAACGAGCGTGAGGACGATGACGACAACACGGTGCCGTGGAAGCAGTTGTACCAGCAGTATCGTCTCAACCCCGACAACCTGACCGCCATCACCGGCGTCAGCGTCACCGACGCCTCCACCGGCGAAACCTACGCGCAGACCGACCCGCGCACCCCGTCCGGCATCGGTGACGACGAGTGGAACACGTCGTACGCGCGGCACTGGTACATCGCCGACGTGACCGATGGCGCGGACGACCCGCAACCCTATGCGCCGGGCGACGACATCGGCGAGGAACGCGTGGTGGAGATCGGCTGGAACATCCCCGTCACTGTGGAAGCCGACAGCATGCGCTTCGACGTCACGATGACGTTCGAGGGCGTGACGACCGCGTACGACGACGTTGCCACGTTCCAGTGGGAGCCGTTCGGGCCGTCCAACCAGGTGCCGATCGGCACCGTGACCGGCACGGTCCGGCTGCCCGACGGCGGCGACGAGAGCCTGACCCGCGCCTGGCTGCACTTCTCCGGCACGTCGGAAACCTCGCGCAGCAACAACGTGCTGCAGTTCACCGCATACGACGTGCGCGCCGGCCAGCATCTCGACCTGGTCGCCATGGTCGACGTGAACGCCACCGACGGTATCGTCCGCACTGCATCGGGGCGTGCTGCGGACCGCATCATCGACGACGAGAGCCGGCAGGAGCGCCAATGGCATGAGTTGCAGCAGGCCGCAGCCATCCGTCGGGTGGTGATCTGGGCGGCGCTGGCCGTGGTCGGCGTCGCGCTGATCATCTGGGGCGTGATCGCCTCGATCCGCAGCAACCGTGAGGCCGACTACCGTGGCGGCGTCGAATACTGGCGGGATCCGCCCGAGATCAGCCCCGCTTCGGCGGCGCGGCTGCTGTCTATCGTGCAGCCCGATGCCGCAGGGGACCTGCAGACCCGGCAGATGTCCTCCAGCGTGCTGTCATTGGCGGACAAACACGTGATCGGCGTGCGTCCGGGCCCCGCCGACCTGTACGACGGCGGTGCCGCGGGCGACCGGTCGGCCGCGATCTCCGCCGCGCAACGGTTCCCCGCGTTCTCGCAGACGGGCGGGAAACTCGACGACACCGCCACCATCACGCTCGATCCGGCGGTCGCATCCGGCGGAGTGCCGGCGGTGGATCTCAGCCAGTCCGAGGAGGCGGCGCTGGGCATGCTGCAGGCCGCGTCCAAACGCTGCGGGTCCGCGACGTTCGACCTGGAACAGATGAACGCGGCGTTCGAGGACGATGAGGACGGCTACGAGCTGCAGGAGGCATTCGACACGGCCTGCGCCAACGAGTTCGCGCTGCTGGGCGCCACGCGCGCCGTGGGCGGACAGGCGCTGGTGGCAGGCATCCTCGGCGTTGCCGTGGCGTTGGCCACGTTCCTGTTCAGTGGCGCCGAGCAGCAGCTGGCCGTGGCCCTGGTGCTGGGGTGCCCACTGTTGTTCGGGTCGGCGTTCGTGCTGTGCAGCATGCGCCGCACCGGGTTGACCGAGGAAGGCCGGCGTCTGGCCGGACAGGTGGTTGGTCTGAAACGGTATCTGGAGGATTTCAGCGACTTCTCCGACCGCGGCGTGGCCGATCTGACCCTATGGGACCGCTATCTGGTCTATGCGGCCGCCTTCGGCATCAGCGACACGGTACTGAAGCAGCTGGCCGAGGCCTATCCGGAACTCTGCGACCCGAGTTGGCTGGACTCGTACGCCACGGGGCATGTGGTGTACTGGGCCTACCGGCCCTACTGGTATGCGCACACGTGGAGCGCGGGAGCCGTGGCCCCCGTGGCCGACATCGCCTCGTTCAGCGCCAATGTGGGGAATATCGGCGCCCACCTCGACGCCGGGTTCGCCGATATCGCGAGCACGTTCCAGGCCGCCGCGCCGGGGTCGTCCGGCGTCTCCGGCGGCTCGTTCTCCGGCGGCGGCTTCGGTGGCTCGTCCGGCGGTTCCGGCGGCGGATCGTTCGGGGGCCGATAGCCACGGATTCCACGCCGGCAAGGGTAATCTGGACGAGGACGATCATCTATCGACGAAGGAGCAACCATTATGGTGATGCATCGCAATCTGGGGCCGTTCGACACCACGGCCATCGGTCTGGGCGAGATGCCCCTGACCATCGAGAACAACCTCGGCTGGGCCAAGGGCATCGAGACCATCCACGCCGCGCTGGACGCCGGCTGCCGTCATATCGACACCGCCTGGTCCTACTACTGCTCGGGCGGCGAGGAGCAGACCGGCGAGAAGCTGGTGCGCGAGGCGATGGACAGCTGGAAGGGCCCGAAGGACGAGGTGCTGATCGCCACCAAGGTCGGCCATTACCGCAACTTCACCGACGGCGTGCCCACCTGGGGCAAGGACGGCAAGCCCGAACACCTGATCCGCTACGCCAAGCAGTCCGCGCAGACGCTCGGCGTGGACACCATCGACCTGCTGTACTTCCACCGTCCCGACCCCGAAGTGCCGTACAACGAGTCCTGCGAGGCCATCAAGCAGCTGCTTGACGAGGGCGTGGCCCGCTGGGCGGGCATCTCGAACGCGTCGGTCGAGCAGATCGACATCGCCCGCGATGTCCTCGGCGACAGGCTCGTGGCCGTGCAGAACCAGTATTCCCCGATCTATCTGGACACGCAGGACACGCTCGAACACTGCGCGAAGCTCGGTATCGCCTTCGTGTGCTGGAGTCCGCTCGGCGGCTTCCGCAAGCCGAAGGACGAGAGCAAGTTCGACCCGTTCCGCGAGGTGGCCGCCGCCCACGGCGTCAGCTACCAGCAGGTGGTGCTCGCCTGGGAGCTCGCCAAGGGCGATCACATGTTCGTCATCCCCGGCGCGCACCGGCCCGAGACGATTCTCGACAGCCTCAACGCCGGTGACCTCGAACTGACCGACGAGGAGCTCGCCAAGCTTGGCTGAGCCGGGGAGCCCAACCCGTGGTACGCAACCGTATGGTTTAGGATTGCCTGCGCCATCGCCTACACTGGGATGCGCTATGAACGAAGAACACATGATGCGCACCCGCAACAAGCCTGAAGTATTGGCTCCCGCCGGCAACCTGCGCGGCCTGAAAACCGCCGTGGATTACGGGGCGGACGCCGTGTACTGCGGCGGCAAGGCGTTCGGCATGCGTTCGGCGCCCAGGAACCTGAGCCTGGAGGACTTCGAGGAGGGCTCCAGGTACGCCCATGAGCGCGGCGCGCGCGTCTATGTGACCTGCAACGTGCTGCCGCGGAACGCCGAGGTCGAGGACCTGAAGGAGTACCTGGGCCAGCTCAAGGACACCGGCGTGGACGCGCTGATCGTCACCGACATCGGCGTGATGATGGCCGCCCGCCGCATCGCCCCGAACCTGGAGATCCATATCTCCACGCAGGCCGGCGTGACCAACTATCTGGCCGCCAACGCCCTGTACGAGCTGGGCGCCAAGCGCGTCGTGCTCGCCCGGGAGATGGACCTGCAGGCCGTGCGAGACATCCGCGCGAACATCCCCGAGGACATGGACATCGAATGCTTCGTGCACGGCGCGATGTGCATGGCGTTCTCCGGACGCTGCCTGTTCTCCAATTACCTGACCGGCCGCGACGGCAACCACGGCGAATGCGCCCAGCCCTGCCGCTGGAAGTACTCGATCGTGGAGGAGAAGCGCCCCGGCCGCTACTTCCCGATCGAACAGACCCAGGACGGCGCCTACCTGTTCAACTCGCAGGACATGAACATGCTGGAGCATCTGGACGACCTGATTGACGCGGGCGCCACCAGCCTGAAGATCGAGGGCCGTTCCAAGAGTGCCTACTACATCGCCGCCATGACGAACGCCTACAAGAGCGCCGTCAACGAATACATGGTCCAGCGCGGCTTCGAGGACGAGGACGGCACGTCCCTCGCCCCGTTCCATGACCGCGTGCACCGCACGGCGCCGGGGGAGAGCCCCTGCGTCGGCGAGGCGGCCATCGAGACGGACACCCCGGCCCCCGCCCCGGTCAGCCTGCCGCAATGGCTGCGCGAGGAACCCTATAAGGTCGCCCATCGCGATTACAGCACCGGCTTCTACTACCCGGAGCATCCGGTCACCCAGAACACCGATCGCAGCCACTACTTCCGCGAATGGCTCGTGGTCGGCGAGACGCTCGGCTGGTCCCCGGAGGAGGGCGGCCGCCTGACCATCATGAGCCGCAACAAGATCGAAGCCGGCCAGCTGGTGGAATTCGTACTGCCCGGCCGCGCCCCCTACGCCTACACGGTGCCCGGCGACGGCTTCCGCGACGAGCACGGCATGTGGGTGCGTGAGATCAACAACCCCGCGCACGTGTTCTCGATGCCCTGCCCCGAACCGATCCCCGTGAACGCCGCGATGCGTTCGCGCACCAAACAGGCCACGATGAAGGCCGAGTAGGTTCCCCGGAACAGACCCAAGCAACGTATCAAGGAGCACACCGATGAGCACGGTCGACACCACCGACGGCATCCTGGACAGCAACGCCATCAGCCCCACCGACAAGAACGGCCGCCCGATCCCAGTGACCATCCCCGTCATGCTGGCCCCCGGCGTCAGGGTGGTGTACACCACGCGCCTGGGCGGCGTGAGCCAGGGCGACGCGGCCGGGCTCAACCTCGGCGGCAAGAACGGCGACGATCCGAAGCATGTGGCCGCCAACCGCGCCGCGCTCGCCGACGAGATCGACGCGCGGCTGTCCCTGGTCAGCCAGATCCACTCCGGCACCGCCATCGACGTGGATGACACGTATGTGCCGAACCGCGATTACGGGTTCGATGCCACCGGCGGCGCACTGCCCGACGGCGACGAGCCGGAGGCGACGGTGATCGAGGCCGACGCCCAGGTCACGACCCGGCGCGGCGTCGCCCTCGGCGTCTTCGCCGCCGACTGCCTGCCGGTGCTGCTGGCCGACGCCGAAGCCGGCGTGATCGGCGTGGCCCATTGCGGTCGCCGCGGCCTGCAGCAGGGCGTGATCGGCGAAACCGTACGGATGATGACCGGCAAGGGCGCCAGCGTCGAGCGCATGGTGGCCACGCTCGGACCGTGCATCTGCGGCGACTGCTATGAGGTCGGCGAGTCGATCGCCGCCGAATTCGACGCGCGGTTCCCTGGCACGGCCACCACCACACGTTTCGGCGGCCCCGGCATCGACATCGCCGCCGCCGCGCTGCAGGAGCTCGCCGCCGCGGGAATCACGGACGATCGCATCGTGGAATCCCGCCCGCGCGTGGCCGCCGCCACCCAGTACCTGTCCGAGGACGATGAGTTGGCGGCGCTGTGCCGCACGGACGGCGAGGGCGAACCCGAGCTGGCCGCCCGCATCGACGGCGTGCGCCATAGCCTGTGCACGCTGGAGAACCCGCTGTGGTACTCGCATCGTCGCGCCGCGTTGGCGGACAAGAGTGGCGAGGGCCGTATGCTGGCGCTTATCGTGCGCGAATAGCACGAATAGCGCAAGTGGCGCAGGGCGACCGCATGCCGACGCATGTTGAGGTCGGTCGCTCTGTGAACGGGACGCGGTTCCGCCGTGCGGTCGGGCCGCATGGATTTGGTGCAGAAGCTGTCCGGCGATGTGACAGGGCGGCGGACAAGGCCTTACGGTGGTGGATATGAGTCAGAGAGAGCAGAGTGCGGTGCCCGTGGTGGCTGTGGTGCTGGCGGCCGGATTCGGCACGCGGTTCGACCCGAACAACCCCAAGCAGCTGGTGTCGGTCGGCGGCAAGCCGATCGTGTGCTGGAGCATCGAGGCGTTCGAGGCCAACCCGCGGGTCACCGACACCGTGGTGGTGGTCAATCCGCAGGTGCGCCACGCCGTGGAACGGCTGGTGGATCAGGCCGGCTATCCGAAGGTGCGGATGATCCTCAACGGCGGCGCCGAGCGTGTGGACAGCACTGCGGCCGCGCTGGATGCGCTCGCCGCGGCGGGCATCCCCGGCGACGCGAAGATCCTGATCCATGACGCGGTGCGTCCGTTCGTCGCCCAATCCTCGATCGACGGGTGCGTGGATGCGCTCGACCGGTTCACGGCGGCCACCGTGGCGTTCGCCTCCACCGACACGGTGCTGCTCACCCGCGACCTGGGCGACGTCAAGGTCGTCCAGTCGGTGCCGGACCGTCCCCAGACCTTCCGCGCCCAGACCCCGCAGGCCTTCCGGTTCTCCACCATCCGACGCGCCTACGCACTGGCCGCGCACGATCCCGACTTCCACCCGACCGACGACACCCGCGTCGTCGTCGACTACCTGCCGGACGAGCCGGTCGCCATCGTGGCCGGCAGCGAAACCAACCTGAAGGTCACCACGCTCGCCGACATGCCCACGGCCGAGCGCATCGCCGCCGATATTCTCACCCAACGCCGGTAGACTGGACGCTATGCAGCAGTTCAGCGTGGTGATCTCCGGCTTCGACCGGTACGACGGCATCGATGTCAACCCGTCATTCGAGGTGCCCCGGGCGCTGGCCGAACAGGGGCTCGGGATCTCCACCGACATCGACGACCCGCTGTCCGACGTGTCGGTGACCATCCACACGGTCAGTCTGCCGATCAGCTTCACCGACTCATGGCCGGAGCTCAAACGGATGCTCGACGCGGTCCGGCCGGACATCGTCATCGCCACCGGCCTCAAGCGTTCCGCGCGCGGCATCGCGCTGGAACGGTGCGCCACGAACCTCATGGACGCCGCCAACCCCGAGGACGCCGCGCCGCGCCGCACGCCGATCGACCCCGAAGGCCCGGCCGCCTACTGGACGCGGCTGCCGCTACGCTCGATCCTGCGGGATTTCACCACCGAGGACATCCCCGCCACACTGAGCTCGGACGCGGGCACCTACGTGTGCAACTCGCTGTTCTACCGGCTGATGCACTGGAACGCGTCGCAGGAGCGCGTGCTCTCCGGATTCGTCAGCTTCCCCAAGGTCGTCGAATCCGCCCACTCGCCGCAGGGCCTGCCGCTGGACCGGCAAATCGCCGCCTGCCGTGCCGTGGTGCGGGAGGCGATCCGGTATCACCTGCGTCCGTCATCCGAGGAGATCCTGCTGGACTGACCGGGGGACGCGCCCGAAGGTTTTCTTGAGCGCCCTGTGAGAATGTGGACGATGCCGGGGCGCGCGCCCGCGCCGTCGGCTAGAGTACACAGCGGAACCCGTTCGAAGGGTGGGACGGGATGGTGCCGAAAGGAAACGGTGATGGCGGAACGATTCCCGATCGTGTTACGCGGATATGACAAGGACAGCGTCGACGAGGCATTGCGGTCGACCCAGCAGACCATCGTCCGGCTGCGTCAGCAGGTCGAGGCGAGCGACAAGACGATTCTGCAGTTGCAGGCCAAGTTGCAGGAAGAGCGCAGCAAGGCCGCCGGGCAGGGGACGAGCTACGCCTCGCTGGGCGCCAACGCGCAGCAGATGCTCGCCTCGGCGGAACGCACCAGCACCGACCTGCTGGAACGCGCCAAGCGTGAGGCCGCGGCCACCAAGGCCGCCGCGCAGGAGCAGGCGGAGACCTTGGTCAACAACGCCAAGCTCGACGCCAAGCGTGTGCTGGGCGAGGCCAACGCCAAGGCCGATACGCTGCTGACCAACGCGCGGCATGAGGCGGAGAGCCTGACGGCTTCGGCCCAGGAGGACGCCGCCCAGCTGCGCGCCGAAACGGCGAAGGCCGTGGGCGAGCAGCGCCAGGCGATTGACATGGAACTGACGAACTCCCGCGAGGAGCACCTCAAGCGTCTGGCTTCGGAACGCGCCACGCAGGAACGCGAGATCGCCGACCTGCGCACCGAGGCCACCCAGCAGATCGCCGACCTGCGCAAGACGGCCAATGAGGAGATCTCGCGGCTGAAGAGCGAGAACAACGACCAGATCGAGGCGGCGCTCGCCGATGCGAACAAGAAGCTGGCCGACGTGCGCGAGCAGGTGTCCAAGCTGATCTCGGACGCGCAGCGCCAGGCCGCGGAGATCGTGGACGCGGCCAAGGCCAAGGCGCAGGAGATCACGGACGAGGCCGAGGTGCACCGCACCCAGACCATGAGCCAGGTCACCGCCGAGGTGGAGCAGATCCGCGCCGACATCGCCAACCAGCAGGAGGAGGCCACCACCAAGGTCAACGAGCTGCTGGCCCACCTTGAGGAGCGCCGCGAGCAGACCAAGCGGGAAACCGATGAGCTGATCGACCAGGCGCGGTCCGTGCGCGATCAGGCCGATGCGTATGCGGCCTCCCGCCGTGAGGAGGCCGATGGGCAGGCCACCGAGATCCTGCGCAAGGCGAACGAGGAGGCCGACGGGCAGGTCGAGGAGCGCCGCCGCGCCGCACAGGCCGAACTGGACGGCATGCAGGCGCGCATCGTCGAGATGCAGGCGCAGGAGTCCACCATCGCTCAGCGGGTCAGCGAGCTGCGTGCGCTGTTCTCCAACGCGTTCAGCGGCTTCGACGGCAAGGCCGAAGCGCCGGATGTGCCGGTGGTCAACACCGTCGTCGACCTTCCCGCACGCGGTGAGGCGGCGCCCGACGCCATCGGCGAGGATTCGCATCCCGGCGACCCGGATTCCGACACGTCGGTTCTGGATGCCGTCGCCGGCGGACCGGATGATACCGTCGCCATCGTGTCGGTTTCCTCGGTCTCTTCGAACTCCGATGCACCCGAACCGGACGACGGCACCGTGGTGATGCCGGCCGTGCGGAACGAGGAACGCTCCGGGGATGCGGACGAGGACGATATGCCGACCGTGGGCATTCCGGTGGGTGATGGCGGAACGGACTCGGAGGATCAGCCCTCCGGGGAATGACCCCCACCGTTTTCGACCAGTGAGGATAGACTCGTAACGACTGTTGCTTCGCGGCGCCACGCTTCCTGGAAGCGGGTGCCGCGAAATCATGCTCCGGCCGGCCTGCCGCGCACGGAGCCTCGGATTGAAGAAAGGAACGATATGGCTGAACTCACGCCGCTGAGCGCCGAGACCCTCGGCACGCTGTGCGCCGATTTCGAATCCAATGCCGCGAACCGACTGGCGATGAACGCCGTTACCGCCGCGGGCATCGACAAGGTGGCCCGCAACTATGACCGCGCCCGTCTGCTGCAGCGCCGATTCTCCGTGACCGTGGACAACGGCACGGTGACCCATCAGGATCGTTCCGGCCGCTGCTGGCTGTTCAGCTCCCTGAACGTGGCCCGTTTCGTTGCCAAGAAGAACATGGGCCTCAAGGAGTTCGAGTTCTCGCAGAACTACGCGATGTACTTCGACAAGCTTGAGCGCATCAACTACTTCCTCAAGGACATGGCCGCGCTGGTCGAGGCCGGCGAACCCGCCGACTCCCGTCTGGTGCAGCACCTGCTCGCCGACGTGATGGGCGACGGCGGCCAGTGGACGATGGCCATGAACGTCTACAAGAAGTATGGCGCCGTGCCCAAGGACCTGTTCCCGGAGACCGAGTCCTCCAAGAACACCGGTCCGATGAACACCCAGCTGCGCTCGATGCTGCACACCGAGGTGGCGCGCATGTTCGCCGATCCCTCGAAGATCGACGAGATCGTGGCTGAGGGCGTGGCCGCCGGCCACCGCATCCTGACGATCCACCTGGGCGAACCGCCGAAGAGCTTCGACTGGGAGTGGACCGACGAGAAGGGCGAGTTCCACCGCGACGGCGAGATCACGCCGGTCGAATTCTGGAACAAGTACGTGGACGCCGGCCTGGAGGACTACGTGTGCCTGGTCGACGACCCGCGCGCCGAGCATCCCAAGGGCAAGAAGATCGCCATCGAGCACCTGGGCAATGTGGCGGGCGGCGACCCGACCGAGTACCTCAACGTGCCGAACCAGTTCATGAAGGACTGCGTGCGCCGCATCCTGTCCGAGCAGGGCATCCCGGTGTGGTTCGGCGCCGACTGCCATCCGATGATGGACCGTGAATCCGGCGCCTGGGCTGCCGACCTGTTCGAGTACGGCCGCGTCTATGGCTTCGACTTCGACCTGGACAAGGAACAGCGCGTGCGCTTCGGCGATTCCGCGATGAACCACGCGATGGCCTTCGTCGGCGTGGACGTGGACGAGGACGGCACCACCACCCGCCGCTGGCGCGTGGAGAACTCCTGGGGCGACAAGATCGCTGACAAGGGCTACTTCACGATGAGCGACGACTGGTTCACCGAGTTCGTGTACGAGGTGGCCGTGCCCAAGAGCATGCTGCCCGAGGAGTACCAGAAGGCCCTCGAGGAGCCCGCCATCTCCCTGCCCGCTTGGGACCCGATGGGCGCACTCGCATAAGGAAGAGCCCGGTGGGCTCTTCTGCGAGTGCGCCTGAGCCGCGGCAGCGGCGAAGGTCGGATTGAGCCCGGCCGTAGGCCGGTCCGTAATTGCAGGGGCCGGAGGCCGCTCGCATAAGGAAGAGCCCGGTGGGCTCTTCTGCGAGTGCGCCTGAGCCGCGGCAGCGGCGAAGGTCGGATTGAGCCCGGCCGTAGGCCGGTCCGTAATTGCAGGGGCCGGAGGCCGCTGGCGTGAAACGCCAGTGCGCCTAAGTCACATTGACCCGCCGGTTGCATCCCACGATGCAGTCGGCGGGTTTTCATATGCCGGTCCTATCTATTATGGTGGGATGTTCAGTACGACCGTGGGCGGTGCGCCGCATCGCCATGATGAAGAGAGGTGAAGGATGGCGGGTCTGCGCGGTCCGGACAGTTCCGAGGACGAGCATCGTTTGGATGAGCGCGCCGTCTTTCCCGAGACGGTCGATGTCAATATCCGCCAGCTGGACCCGATTCCCGCGCCGCGCGCGTTCCTGCGTGAATTGCCCCTGACCGAGGAGATGAGCGACCTGGTGCTGCGCTCCCGGCAGGAGATCCGCGATGTGCTGCATGGCCGTGATGACCGTCTGCTGGTCATCGTGGGCCCCTGCTCGATCCACGACCCGAAAGCCGCCCATGAGTATGCCGAGCGGCTTGCCGTCGTGAACCGAGAGCTCAACGACCGCCTGGTCATCGTCATGCGCACGTATTTCGAGAAGCCGCGCACCACCATCGGCTGGAAGGGACTGATCAACGATCCGGATCTGGATGGACGGTTCAACATCCGCAAGGGCATGTGGCTGGCGCGCAAGGTGCTCACCGACGTGCTGTCGATGGGCCTACCCACCGCCATCGAGTGGCTGGATCCGATCACCCCGCAGTACCTGTGCGATTTGATCTGCTGGGGCGCGATCGGCGCGCGGAACACCGAAAGCCAGGTCCACCGCGAACTGGCCAGCGGCCTGTCGATGCCGATCGGCTTCAAGAACTCCACCGACGGATCCATCAAGGCCGCGGCCGATTCCTGCTATACGTCGGCGTTCGAACACCACTTCCTGTCCATCAACCTGGACGGTCGCGTCATCTCCGCCGAAACCAAGGGCAATCCGGACTGCCATCTGGTATTGCGCGGTTCCTCCCACGGCCCGAACTATGATCGGGAGTCAGTCGCCGCGGCCTTGGAGGCGCTGAAGACGTCCAAGGCGTCCGGACCGAGCGAGCACGGTCTGGTCATCGACGCCGCGCACGGCAACTGCGGCAAGGACGAGAACCGTGAGGCCGAGGTGATCGAGGAGATCGCCGCGCGCATCGCCGCCGGCGAGCAGGGCGTCCTCGGCGTCATGATGGAGAGCTTCCTGAAGGGCGGCCACCAGAAGCCCGCCCCGCTGGATCAGTTGGTCTACGGGCAGTCGATCACCGATGCCTGCGTGCCGTGGGAACGCACCGAGCAGCTGCTGCACACCCTGGCCGATGCCGTCACCGCCCGCCGCTCCGCGCACTGACTGCTATCCTTGTGCGCAGACACAAGGAGGAACGTGGAGCCATGCAGCCGGAACCGCAGCCGTTGAACAGTCCCGAGGACGTTGAGGCGATTCGCAGGGTCATCCGCCAGGGCGGCAACCCGCTGGTCGATACCGACGTACCTCGCTGGGAGGATCAGGTCGGCGTCAGCCGCATCGTCAACCGCCGCGTCGTGGAGATCGAGCCGTTGCCGACGCCGGCGCAGGTGCTTGCCGACATGCCGCTGTCCGAAACGGCGCAGCGCGTGGTGGTCGAATCGCGTGACGCGATCCGCAACGTGTTGCATGGCCGCGATGACCGTCTGCTGGTGATCGTCGGCCCATGCTCGGTCCATGACCCGCGGGCCGCGCTCGATTATGCGCGCCGGCTGTCCGCGCTGAACGACGACCTCGGGGACGAGCTGCTGATCGTCATGCGCGTGTATTTCGAGAAGCCGCGCACCACGGTTGGCTGGAAGGGGCTGATCAACGATCCGGATATCGACGGCAGCCACAACATCCGCAAGGGGTTGCTGTTGGCCCGCCGCGTGCTGCTGGGCGTGCTGGATGAGGGCGTGCCCGCGGCCACCGAGTTCCTGGAGCCCACGAGCCCGCAGTACATCGCGGATGCCGTCAGCTGGGGCGCAATCGGCGCGCGGAACACCGAAAGCCAGATCCACCGTCAGCTGGCCAGCGGCCTGTCGATGCCGATCGGCTTCAAGAACGCCACCGATGGTTCGGTCAAGGCCGCGATCAACGGGTGCTACGCCGCCTCGCAGCAGCACGGGTTCTTCGGCGTGGACCACCTGGGCCGCGCCTGCGTGGTCGAGACGCTGGGCAATCCGGACTGCCATGTGGTCCTGCGTGGGTCGAGCCATGGCCCGAACTACGACGCCGATTCGATCGCGACGGCGATGGCCGAGGCCCGTGCCGAGATGCCTGAGGGGTCGGCCGCCGTCTGCGGATTGGTCGTGGACTGTTCGCACGGCAATTCCGGCAAGGACGAGGTGCGGCAGGCTGAGGTCGTGCGTGAGCTGGCCGCCCGCATCGCGGCGGGGGAGCCGGGCATCGCCGGCCTGATGATGGAGAGCTTCATCGAGGGCGGCAATCAGCCGGCCGGTCGGTTGGACACACTGGTCTACGGCCGGTCGATCACCGATCGCTGCATCTCCTGGCCCGACACCAAAGCCCTGCTGCGCGACTTGGCCCGCGCGGTCGCGGCCCGTCGGTCCTGAGTGGGCCGGACACATCGAGGCCTGCGGGCTGCACCGGTGGGAATGACCGTGGCGAGACCGCCGTCCGGTGTAGGCTGAACGCAACGCAAGAGAACAGGAGCCAGCATGACCACCATCGCCATCATCGGCGCCATGGACGAGGAAGTGGCGCATATCGCCGCCTCGCTCGACGACGTGACCCACACCGCCGCAGCCAGCCTGGACGTGGTCCGCGGCACCCTGGCCGCCGCGGACGGCGGAACCATCGAGGTCGCCGCCACCGTGGGCGGCATGGGACTGGTCAACGCGGCCGCCACCACGCAGTACCTCATCGACCTGTGCCATCCCGACGCCGTGATCTTCTCCGGCATCGCCGGCAACCTCAACAAGGCGCTGCACGTCAACGACATCGTCCTCGGTGGCACGCTGCGCTACCTGGATACCGACATGCGGCTTGTCGGCCAGTGGAAACCCGGCACCCCGGATCATCAGGTCACCGAGTTCCACTCCGATCCGCGCCTGCTCGAAGCGGCCGACGCGGCGCTGGACGAGATGGGCATCATCCATATCACCGGCACCATCGCCTCGGGCAACTACTTCGTGGACACCCCGGAGCAGGTCGAGGCCGTCATCGCGGCCACCGGCGCCGACGCGGTGGAGATGGAGGGCACTGCGGTGGCCCATGTGGCGGCCCGCAACAGCGTGCCCGCACTGGTCATCCGCGCGCTGAGCGACAACGCCGACACCGATTACGAGGAGTTCCGCACCTTCGACATCACCGAATACGCGAACACCGCCGCCCGGCTGGCCGTCAACATCGTGCGCCGCCTGTAGGCGGATCCCCGCACGGCATGCGCCACAGCGGCTTCGGCGCGTGTCGCAGGCTCGTGGCGCGCGGACTGGACGGGACACCCCTGTCGTCCGGCCGCTCATCCCGCATCGAGACGTGGCCGGGTGAACTTTCGGGGAACCAGCGGTGGACAGTTGGTACGGCGCTCGCGGCCAATCGCATGTGCCGCTACTGTGGTGTCCGGAACTACGTAGTGGACCTCGGAAAGGCGTGTCGGCGATGGAAGTCTGGCAGGTGGTGGTGCTGGTGGTGGCCGTGGCGGTCGCGGCGGCGATCGGTGCGGTCGTGGCGTATGGCCGGGGCCGCGAGGCGGGCGAGGCCGAGTCCCGGCGCCGGTCCGCGGAGGGCGACCACAGCCTGTTCGGCGAGGACCTGCCGGTGCTGCCGACCGAACGCCAGTTCGTGGAGGTGATGCCGTACGCGCTGATCGTGGCCGATTCCGCCGGCGCGGTGGCCTACGCCAGCAAGGGCGCGGACTCGCTGAACCTGGTGCGCAACGGGCGGCTGGTCGCCGAGGACATCGGCGAGGTGCTGGCGCTGGTGGTGGCCGACGGCCAGGTGCGCGAGCGCGAGCTGAAGGTGGCGCTGCCCCGGCCCGACCGCGGGCAGGACGGCCGTGGTGTGCGCGCGGGGGAGGCGCTGCCGACCGATACGTTGTACCTGCGGGTGCGCATCGGTGCGATCGCCGATGACCTGTTCGCGATCTTCCTGCGCGATATGAGCGAGCAGCGGCGGTTCGAGGCGATGCGTCGCGATTTCATCACGAATGTGTCCCATGAACTGAAAACCCCGTCCGGCGCGATCTCACTGCTGGCGGAGACGATTACCGACGCGGCCGACGACCCGGATGCGGTGCGGTATTTCGCAGGCCGCATCACCAAGGAGTCGCAGCGGCTGACCGAGCTGGTACACAAGTTGATCGAGCTGCAACGCGCGCAGGATGCGCCTGCGGTGTCCGACGCCAAGCCGATGTCCGTGGTGGCGATGACGCGCGAGTCCATCGCCGCGAACGAGGTGCAGGCCGACGCCAAGCAGATCGGCATCGTGCTCTCGCTGAACGGCCGCGTGATCCCCGTGGAGGTGCCCGAGGGCGAGTCGGAGACGCTGGACGACGACGTGCTGGTGCGGGTCGGGCGCGAACCGTTCACCACCGCCGTCAAGAACCTGGTGGAGAACGCCATCCACTATTCGCCGGCCCACACCACCGTGAGCGTGGGCATCGGCGTGGTCGGCGATCGGGTGCGTATCCGCGTGGTCGATCAGGGCATCGGCATCCCCAAGGCGTCGCTGGGCCGCATCTTCGAACGGTTCTACCGGGTGGACCCGGCACGCTCCCGTGAAACCGGCGGTTCGGGCCTCGGATTGGCGATCACCAAGCACTGCGTGCAGGAGTGCGGCGGTACGATCTCCGTCTGGTCGCGCGAGGGCGAAGGGTCCACGTTCACCATCGAGCTGCCGGTTATGTAGCCGTTGCCGAGTGCTACGTAGTTGATCCGCCGGAAGGCGGGAAGGCTGCCGAACCGGTACGATTATAGATAACGCATGTCGAATCCATCCCCGTTGAAAGGCAATCATGACGCGCATTCTTATCGTGGAAGACGAGGAATCCTACCGCGAGCCGCTGGTCTATCAGCTCACGCGTGAAGGATACGACGTCTCGGCCGCGGCCACCGGCGAGGAGGGGCTGGAGCTGTTCACCAAGGGCGGCATCGACCTGGTGCTGCTCGACCTCATGCTGCCCGGCATCGACGGCGTCGCATTGTGCCGCCGCATCCGCGAGCAGAGCCGTGTGCCGATCATCATGCTCACCGCCAAGAGCGCGGAGATCGACAAGGTGGTTGGCCTGGAGATCGGCGCCGACGACTATGTGACCAAGCCGTACTCGTTCCGTGAGCTGCTGGCCCGCATTCGGGCCGTGCTGCGCCGCAACCAGCTGTCCGGCGAGGGCTCCGGCGCCGCTGACGACGATGTGCCGCTGGTGTGCGGCGACATCTCGATGCTGGTGGGGCAGCATCAGGTCACCGTGCGCGGCGAGAACGTGTTCTTTCCGCTCAAGGAGTTCGAGCTGCTCGAATACCTGATGCAGAACAAGGGACGTGTGATGACGCGCCATCAGCTCATCGACCGTATCTGGGGTTCGGATTACGTGGGCGACACCAAGACGCTCGACGTGCATGTCAAGCGCGTACGTGCCAAGATCGAGGAGGATCCGGCGCACCCGAGGTACCTGACCACCGTGCGGGGACTCGGGTACAAGATCGCCGATCCCGAGTGAGGGACCCATCCGCCATGCCGCCCTTCGGGGCGGCATTGTCGTATCCGGAACGCTACGTAGCCGAGCTTGTCTAACTGTTCATCTTCCGTTCACCAATTTCGGTCATCGGCACTCCCAAACGCCCATAGGCTGGATAGTGCCATGAAGAAATAACCGCCGCGGCCGCGGGCCGCAGGCAAGAATCTGATAAGAGGGAAAACCATCATGCGCAAGAATCTTCTGACCCGTTCCATCGCCGTGCTCTCCGGCGTGGCCATGCTGACCGCCCTGGCCGCCTGCGGTGACAACACCGCCGCCCCGACCGGCGATGCCTCCAGCAACACCACCTCCGGCGAGGCCATCTCCGGCGAGTTCAAGGGAGCGGGCGCCTCCTCGCAGCAGGCCGCCGTCGAGGCCTGGATTGCCGGCTTCCAGGGCACCAACCCGGATGCCAAGATCGGCTACGATCCGTCCGGCTCCGGCGCGGGCGTGAGCACCTTCCTGACCGGCGCCACCGCGTGGGCCGGCTCCGATGCCGCCCTGAGCACCGAAGAGGTCGAGCAGTCCAAGAGCGTGTGTGCCAACGGCACCTCCGCCTTCGACATCCCGGTCTATATCTCCCCGATCGCCGTGGTCTTCAACCTTGAGGGCATCTCCGGCAAGGGTGAGACCCTGAACATGGATGCCTCCACGCTGGCCAAGATCTTCGACGGCAAGATCACCACCTGGAACGATCCGGCCATCGCCGATCAGAATCCGGACGTCGAGCTGCCGGACACCCCGATCACCGTGGTGCACCGTTCCGACAAGTCCGGCACCACCAAGAACTTCCTGAGCTACTTCGTCGATGCCGCCCCGAGCGACTGGCCGTATGAACTCGGCGAGAATTGGCCGAATGAGGTCGGCCAAGGTGCCAAGGGCACCTCGGGCGTGATCTCCACCGTGCAGCAGGCCGACGGCACCATCGGCTACGCCGACGCCTCCCAGGCCGGCGAACTCGGCACCATCGCCGTGAAGGTCGGCGAGGAATACGTCGCGTACTCCGCCGAGGCCGCCGCCAAGGTCGTGGACGCCTCCCCGGCTGATGAGACCGCCACCGAGGCGAACCGTGTGGTCGTCAAGCTCGACCACAACACCACCGAGTCCGGCGCGTACCCGATCGTGCTGGTCTCCTACGACATCGCCTGCCCGGCTTACGAGGACGCCGACACCGCCAAGTTCGTCAAGTCCTGGCTGACCTACGTGGTCAGCGAAGAGGGCCAGCAGACCGCGGCTGATGCCGCCGGCAGCGCCCCGCTGTCCGACACCATGCGCGAGAAGGTCATGGCCTCCATCGACGCGATCGAAACCGAGTGACATAAGAATGGTTGCCGCTATGGTTAGACCTAGGTGACAACCATTCGCTTCAACCCAAGGGCCGCAGTCGCTATCGGCGGCTGCGGCTCGAAGCGAGTCAAACCACAATGCGGCGTGGGCCGCCGATATGTCCGGAACCCGCCGCAGATTGAAGGAGAACCTGTGAGTTCACAAGTCAAATCGGCCGAACCAGCCGGTGGCAAGACCGCGGACAAGGTGTTCAAGGGCGTCGCCTACGCCTGCGGCATCCTGATCCTCGTGGTGCTCGCCGCCGTCGCCGTGTTCCTGCTGTTCCGCGCCTGGCCGCTGGTCGGTGGCGACCAGCAGGCCAACAGCGAAACCATCTCCAACTTCACTGGCGGCAAGGCCGACAACTTCTGGACCTATGTGGGTCCGCTGCTGTTCGGCACCGTGCTCGTCTCCGCGCTGTCGCTCGTCATCGCGTTCTTCATCTCGATCGGCATCGCGCTGTTCATCTCCCATTACGCCCCCAAGAAGCTGGCCACCGTGCTGAGCTACGTGGTGGACTTGCTCGCCGCCATCCCCTCCGTCATCTACGGTCTGTGGGGCGGCCTGGTGCTGGTCCCCGCCATCTACCCGTTCTGGAACTGGGTGGCCACCTATCTGGGCTGGATCCCGCTGTTCGCCGGTCCCGCCGCGAACCCGTCGCGCACCGTGGCCACTGTGTCTGTGGTGCTCGCCGTCATGATCCTGCCGATCATCACCTCGCTGTCGCGTGACATCTTCCTACAGACCCCGCGCCTCCAGGAGGAGGCCGCCTTGGCCCTCGGCGCCACCCGGTGGGAGATGATCAAACTCGCCGTCCTGCCGTTCGGCGCCTCCGGCATCGTCTCCGCCTCCATGCTCGGCCTGGGCCGCGCCCTCGGCGAGACCATGGCCGTGCTGATGATCCTATCCCCGGGCCTCAACTACTCGTTCAAGATCCTGCAGGCCTCCCAGAACCAGACGATCGCCGCCAATATCGCGGCCCAGTACCCCGAGGCCAACGACCTCGGCGTGTCCGTGCTCATCGGCACCGGTCTGGTGCTGTTCGTGATCACCTTCGTGGTCAACTACGTGGGCCGCAAGATCACCGAGAAAGCGAGCGCATGATGACCACAGCGCAGAACACCCCCATGGATAAGGCCCCCGTCATCGACTTCGACAAGTTCAAGCCGACCCGTTCGTTCATCGCCGCGCGCAAGCGTAAGGACATGGCGATGCGCGTGCTCATCGCGTTGGCCTTCGTCGTCGCGCTGATCCCGCTGATCTCGGTGCTGTGGACCACGATCTCCAACGGTATCAAACGGTTCAACCTCGACTTCCTGACCCACAACATGACCGGCGTGGTCGGCGGCAACCCGACCCCGTCCGGCGGCTACGGCGGCGTGCTCCACGCCATCATCGGCACGCTGGAGATCACGCTCGGCGCCATGGTCATCTCGATCCCGATCGGCCTGATGTGCGCCGTGTACCTGGTCGAGTACTCGAACCGCGGCAAGCTCGCCAGGTCGATCTCGCTGCTCGTCGACGTCATGAGCGGCATCCCGTCCATCGTGGCCGGTCTGTTCGCGTTCTCGATGTTCACCATCCTCGTCGGCCCCGGCTCCACCAGCGGCTTCCAGGGCTCCGTGGCCCTCTCGCTGCTGATGCTGCCGACCGTGGTCAAGTCCTGCGAGGAGATGCTCAAGATTGTCCCCGGCGATCTGCGCGAGGCCTCCTACGCGCTGGGCGTTACCAAGCAGCGCACAATCACCAAGATTGTGCTGCGCACCGCCCTGCCGGGCATCGTCTCCGGCGCCATCCTGGCCATCGCCCGCGTGGTCGGCGAGACCGCCCCGCTGCTGATGACCGCCGGCTACATCGTGAACACGAACTTCAACCTGTTCGGCGGACAGATGACCACCCTGCCGGTGTACGTCTACCAGGAGTACAGCAAGCTCAACGCCAACTGCCCGGCCACCGCCGACGCCAGCTGCGTGACCACCATCCCGATGGAACGCTCCTGGGCCGCCGCCCTGGCCCTGATCCTCATCGTGCTGATCCTGAACCTGATCGGCCGCATCGTGGCGAAGGTCTTCGCCGTCAAGACGGAACGGTAAGCCGTAACAAGCTGCCCTATAGCAACGAAGGAACAACAATGGGACAACGCATTGATGTCAAGCATCTGAACATCTATTACGGCGACTTCCTAGCCGTCGAGGATGTCAACCTGAACATCGAGCCGAACAAGGTCACCGCCTTCATCGGCCCGTCCGGCTGCGGCAAGTCGACCGTGCTGCGCACGCTCGACCGCATGCACGAGATCATCCCCGGCGCCCACGTCAAGGGCGAGGTGCTGCTCGAAGGCCGCAACCTGTACGCCAAGGACGTCGACCCGGTCGAGGTCCGCCGCGACGTCGGCATGGTCTTTCAGCGCCCGAACCCGTTCCCGACGATGTCCATCCGTGAGAACGTGCTCGCCGGTGTGCGCCTGAACAACCGCAAGATCTCCAAGTCCGATGCCGACGACCTGGTCGAATGGGCCCTGCGCGGCGCCAACCTGTGGAACGAGGTCAAGGATCGTCTCGACAACCCGGGCATCGGCCTGTCCGGCGGCCAGCAGCAGCGCCTGTGCATCGCCCGCGCCGTGGCCGTGCACCCGCAGGTCCTGCTGATGGACGAGCCCTGCTCCGCCCTGGACCCGATCTCCACGCTAGCCGTGGAGGACCTGATCAACGAGCTGAAGAACGAGTACACGATCGTCATCGTGACCCACAACATGCAGCAGGCCGCCCGCATCGCCGACTACACCGGCTTCTTCAACCTGAAGGCCGTCGGCCAGCCGGGCCATCTGGAGTACTTCACCGACACCTCCACGATGTTCAACAACCCGCAGAACGAAGAGGCCGAGCGCTACGTCTCCGGCCGTTTCGGCTGATCGGCAGATCGGCCGAAACGGAGCGGCGGTCCGGTGGACCGTCGCAAGCCGACTTCAGTCGGCCGGCAGCTTGTGCGTCGCATCGCGGCGCTCCTCAATTGCACGTTTCGGCTGATCGGCATTTGCAATCAGGCTTGGGCGGCCGCATGGCCGTCCATGTTTGCCCAACCGCCCTGTTCCCGCAGGGCGGTTTTCTGTGTTACGCGGCTGACTTAGGCCGGTGCTATGGTGAAGCTCGTCCGGGATGCATCGTCGTTCCGGATGAGTCGCAGTAACCTCAATGCGGGTTGACCGCCCGCTCAAATCCAAGAAAACAAGAAGAAGAGAGCATAATGGAGAAGTTCTTCCATTTGAAGGAGAACGGCACGACGGTCTCGACCGAGATCCTGGCCGGCCTGACCACGTTCTTCGCGATGGCGTACATCATCGTCGTCAATCCTCAGATCCTGAGCCAGACCGGCATGCCGTGGGGCGGCGTGTTCCTGGCCACCATCATCGCGGCCATCGCGGGCACCTTGGTCATGGGTCTGTTCGCCAACGTGCCGTATGCGCAGGCCGCCGGCATGGGCCTGAACGCGTTCTTCACCTACACCGTGTGCTTCGGCCTCGGGTTCACCTGGCAGCAGACGCTGTGCATGGTGTTCCTGTGTGGCATCATCAACATCATCATCACGGTCACCAAGATTCGCAAGATGATCATCAAGTCCATCCCGCCGATGCTGCAGCACGCCATCGGCGGCGGCATCGGCCTGTTCGTGGCCTATGTCGGCATGCTCAACGTCGACCTGATCACCTTCACCCCGGACGCCGAGACCACCGCCGCGGTCGGCGCGACCCCGGGCCTGGCCACGTTCGACAAGCCGGTGCTGTGGGTGTTCCTCATCGGCCTGGTGCTGGCCATCGCCTTCACCGTGCTCAAGGTCAAGGGCGGCCTGCTGCTGGCCATCGCCATCACCACCGTGGTTGGCATCCCGTTCGGCGTGACCACCATGGCCGACTCCGTGTCCATCTCCGAGACCTTCTCCCAGCTGCCGCAGACCTTCGGCGCCATCTTCTCCGCCGAGGGCTTCCCCACGCTGTTCTCCGATCCGGCCAAGCTGCCGCTGGTCATCGTGACGATCTTCGCGTTCTCGATGTCCGACACCTTCGACACCATCGGCACGTTCATCGGCACCGGCCGCCGCACCGGCATCTTCTCCGAGGAAGATGAGAAGTCCCTGGAGTCCGGCCACGGCTTCAGCTCCAAGATGGACAAGGCCCTGTTCGCCGATTCCATCGCCACCTCCATCGGCGCGATCTGCGGCACCTCGAACACCACCACCTACGTCGAGTCCGCGGCCGGCATCGGCGCGGGCGGCCGCACCGGTCTGACCTCCGTGATCGTGGCGGCCTGCTTCGCGGTCTCCGCGTTCCTGTCCCCGATCATCTCCGCCGTGCCGTCCGCCGCCACCGCCGGTGTACTGGTCATCGTCGGCTGCATGATGGCCTCCAGCCTCAAGGAGATCGACTGGTCGGAGATCTCCGAGGCGATCCCGGCGTTCTTCGCCGCCGTGTTCATGGCCTTCTCCTACTCGATCAGCTACGGCATCGCCGGCGGCTTCATCACCTACTGCATCGTGATGAGCTGCAAGGGCAAGGCCAAGGACGTGCACCCGGTGATCTGGACGGTCGCCGCGCTGTTCATCCTGGACTTCATCCTGCAGGCCGTGCTCGTCTGAGCCTGGCCTGCGACACGCCCGGGTTGCGTGTTGTCTCGCAACCCGGGTACATTATCGATTCTGTAAACCACAGACCGTTGGTTGGAGTGCGCGCAAGCGGGCTCCCGAAGTTTGGTTCGCCAAGCCAGCGCAGGTTGAGAGATATCGGCCCGCAAGGGTCACGCAAGTGAGCTTGCGGATGGTTGTTGCTCTGCCTGTGCGCAGGGTTTTTTTGTTGCCTGAACGGCACAAGCCCCGGCAACGCGTTCCGGATTGGACAAGTCAACGGCCGACTTAGGAAGGAACGCCATGAAGAGGCCCGAAAAGGAAGCGGTGGTCGCGCAGCTTACGGAGCAGTTCCGTAACGCTGACGCCGTCTACCTGACCGAGTACCGCGGGCTTACCGTTCCGCAGATCTCCGATCTGCGTGAAAAGCTAGGCCGCGATACTTCCTACACCGTGGCTAAGAACACGCTGGCTCGCATCGCCGCCAAGGAAGCAGGCATCGAGGGCCTCGACGAGATTCTCGCCGGCCCGACTGCCATCACCTTCGTGAAGGGTGACTTCATCGAGGCTGCGAAGGTCATCCGTGACTTCGCCAAGGAAAACAAGGCCCTGGTCATCAAGGGTGCCGCCGCTGACGGTACCGTCTACGATGCCGAGGGTGCCCAGAAGCTGGCGGATCTCAAGTCCCGCCCGCAGCTGCTCGCCGAGTTCGCTGGCGATGTCAAGGCTACGATGGCCAAGGCCGCGTACCTGTTCAACGCCCTGCCGACCAAGGCCGTGCGTACGATCGACGCGCTTCGCGAGAAGCAGGAGAAGGCTGCCTGATTCGCCTGCGGCTCGCCGCATGAATCAGTACGCTTCACAACTGAAAACAACCAAGGTTTATTCGGTGGCGGGTTCCACTTCACCGCCGCCAAGTATTGAAAGGAAGCCATTATGGCTAAGTACACCAATGAAGAGCTGCTCGAGGCTTTCGGTGAGATGACCCTGGTCGAGCTCTCCGAGTTCGTCAAGGCTTTCGAGGAGAAGTTCGACGTCGAGGCCGCCGCTCCGGCTGCTGTCGCTGTCGCTGCTGCTCCGGGCGCTGCTGCTGCCGCTGAGGAAGAGAAGGATGAGTTCGACGTCATCCTGTCCGCCGTCGGCGACAAGAAGATCCAGGTCATCAAGGCCGTGCGCGCCATCACCTCCCTGGGCCTGGCCGAGGCCAAGGCTCTCGTGGACGGCGCTCCGAAGCCGGTTCTGGAGAAGGCCAAGAAGGAAGACGCCGAGAAGGCCAAGGCTCAGCTGGAAGAGGCTGGCGCCACCGTCGAGCTCAAGTGATCTGTGCGGTCTTGGACCGCGTGATGCTTGCTGTGACCCCGTCCGCATGGTTTATGCGGGCGGGGTCCGCTCATATGCGGCGCAAGGAGGCGTTTTCGGGGGTATAGTGCCGTTGTACCCCCTAGGGGTGGAGTGCGATGACGCGGACTATCCACTTTGGGCACCTACAATGGTCGGAAATTGTTGATTTCCGGCATGATAATCCGCCGCGTTGCGGGGAAGCATGACACAATGGCAGGTAGTGTGACTACCTGTGGCAGGGTGTGAAAGGAAGGCGATCCGGTGAACGAGGAAACGACGCTGCAATGGGTCATCAGGGCGAACGGCTCTGAGGTGGGGCGGGTCAGCCCGTCCCACAGCGTGGAGATCGGCCGTAAGCCGTTGCGCCCGCTGGCGGATGACGGCATGTCGCGGATCGACGTGCCGGATGAGACCCGTTCGATGTCCAAGCGTCACGCCGTGTTCAGCGTGAGCGAGAACGGCGCGGCCAATGTGCGTGACATGGCGTCCACCAACGGCACGTACGTGGTGCGTGACGATGGCGGTCTGATGCGCCTGCCGCAGAGCGTGGATTTCTTGCTGCCCACGTCGCCGGTGCGCATGCAGTTCGGCGATGTGCCGGTGGATTTCACCCGGGTGGAGCAGGAGGCGCCGGAGGAGCCGCAGCCCGCCGTGCCCGATCTGTTCGACTACGCCGTGGGGGAGGGCCGGCAGGAACCCGATGCCGCCGATATGTCAGTGGACGACATCCTGGATCTGCGCGCCGGGGAGCCGACCAGCATGTTCCAGGCCGATAGCGTGAAGCATCGCGCCCAGGAACTGGATGCCGCGCAGCATCAGACATTCGAGCCGTTCCCGTTCGAGCAGCCGGCGGTGCCGTTGACGATCATGCCGGAGACCGAGCAGGACGAGACCCCGCGCGATCTGTTCGTGGACGCGCAGTCCGCGGGGGTCGACGCCGAGGACCTGCATCTGGACGAGGAGCCCGTTGACGACAATCCGACCGCGCCCCAGAGGGTGGATTCGGTGTGGACGCTGGTTGCCGAACAGCAGGATGGTCAGGCGGAATCCGAGCCTGCTTCCGAACCGCAGTCCGCATCCGAGGAACAAGCCGTGCCGGATGCGCAGCCGGCCGTCGAGGAGGGCCGGCCGTCCGAGGAACCTGCGGACGATCCGGCCGCAGGCGCCCCGCTGGTGTTCACGGCGATGACGGCCGACCAGCCCTCGTCCATGCCGGACCTGGACCGCGAACCGACGGTGCACGGGGAGTCCGCGGCCATGGAGTTCGCATCCACGGAACCCGCGCCCGAGGAATCCGAGTCTGTGGAGATCGCGGAATCGTTCACGCCGGCGTTCGAACCGGGCTCGGTGTTCGAACGGGTGTCCCAGGGGGGATTCGCCCCGCCCGAACCCGCCGTGCAGATCGACGGCATGACCTCCGACGATGCCAAGCGCACCACCGATTTCACCATGCAGTTCGAGATGGCGCGGCATCCGCAGCTGCTGCCGTTCCTGGCCATGAACCCCTCGTTGTATGACGATCTGTACGCGTGGTTGGCGGCGCAGGGCAATCAGGACATCGATGAGGCGTTGAGCCGTAACGAGGGTTATCAGGAGTACCGCAGAGCGGTAGGGAAGTGAGTGAAGCGATGAGTGAGAATAAGCCGCAGACCGGTACCGGTGTGGAGCGGTTGCGTCTCTGGCGGGAGCGCTTCCGGGAAACGTTGGCGCCGTCGCCTCTGGAGGACGTCGAACAGCTTGCCGCCCGTCTCGATCTGACCCACGCCCACCCGTCCGGCATCGCCAAGCTGTTCGCCAGCGGTCAGGTCTCGCTGGATTCCCTGTTCCGCGATAACGGGATGCTACGTGCCGCCGGCCGCCGCATCGAACGGGTGCTGGATGACCGTGCGGCGAAGAGCCGCGTCAGCGGCATGGCGGAATTGTCGCTGGTGGTGGGCATCGCCACGTGGTCGGGCCGGCAGATGCCGGTGCTGCTGTATCCGGTGGACGTCGAACGCCGTGGCGATTCGGTGACCACGGGGACGACCATCCGTTTCACCGGCAGGGTGCATCTGAATTCGGCGTTCGTCAACGAGATGCGCAACGGCGGCGTCGAGCTGGATGAACGCGACCTGTTCGACGGTTCCCACTACGCCACGGGTTCCCCGGAGACGTCGACCGTGTTCTCCGCCATCACGAACCTGGCGACGCAGGTGTTCGGCGACTTCTCCATCGAGCGGCATATCGTGATCGGCTGCTTCTTCGACCCGTCCACGCAGATGCTACTGGAGAGCCAGCGCATCATCGACGCACTGGCGCAGGGGCCGACGGGCAACACCCTGCTGGATGCGCTGGCCGGGTATGGGAGCGCCGCGGAGGCGTTGCGCAACGACGCCATCGCCGAGTTTAGCCCGTTCGACGGCGACCCGCACTCGGAATTCGAGGCCGGGGATGTGGATAATACGACGCGCTACGCGGCCTCGGTGGCCGCGGCCGGGCATTCGGCGGTGCTGGATTGCGCGGCCGGCGTGAACACCGCGGAACAGGCGGTGGCGTTGGCCTCGCGGTGTGTGATGAGCGGCCGTTCGGTGCTGTATGTGCCGTGCGTGTCCGACCAGAAGCGCCGGTTCATGCAGGCGATGCGCGCCAACGAGCTGGGGGGATTGGTCCTGGATCTGGCCGATTCCGACACTAATGGCGCGATCGACAAGCAGCTGATCACGGCGGTCGGGTTCCAGTCCGGGGTGGCGACGTCCCGTTTCGATCAGCTGTCGGATGAGCTGGTCGGCGTGCGTTCGCGGCTGACCCGGTACCTGGGCGATTTGCACGGGGTGAACCAGGATTGGGATGTCTCCGCGTACCAGACGATCCAGCATCTGGCGAATATCGCGGAGCTGTCGACCCATCCGGCGACCCATGTGCGGCTGTCGAAGGAGTCGGCGCGTGCGCTGAAGGGGCATCTGGACGAGTGGTCCGACCGGTTGCGCCGTGCCGGAGAGCTGGGCGAGTTCGTGATCGGCCCCGCCGATACGGCCTGGTACAGGGCCTCGCTGTTCACCGAGGAGGAGGCCGTCGCCGCGTATCAGCGGGTCAGCGACGTGTTGCTGAAGATGCTGCCCGCCACCCGCGAGCAGGTGACGAGTGTGGTACAGACCTGCGGATTCCCCGTGCCGAACACCGCCAACGATTGGGCGCGCCAAGTGACGGTGCTCAAGAATCTGCGCCGCGTGCTGGATGTGTTCCAGCCGGAGATCTTCGAACGCGACATCAACGCCATGATCGAGGCGAGCAAGTCCAAGGCCGCCCGTAAGGCCGAGGGCACCACGCTGGGCTTCTGGGAGCGGCACCGTCTGCTCAAGGAGGCCAAAAGCCTGCTGCGCGTGGGCGCACAGGTGGAGAATCTGCACGATGCCTTGCAGGTGGTGGCCCGTCAGGCCGAGCAGTGGCGCGTGTTCGTGCCCCATGGCGGCTGGCCGGTGCTGCCGCCGCATCTGGACGACATCATCAACACCCAGGAGCAGCTGGCGGCCGATCTGACGGCACTGGACACGGTCCTGGCCACCACGCCGTCCGGGGGCGATCTGCAGTCGTTGGATCTCAACCAGGTCGAGACCCGTCTCAAGGCGTTGTATGACGACCGTCTGGCGCTGGACACGCTGCCGGAACGCTGCCGCCTGGAACGCGATTTCCAGACGGTCGGACTCGGCGAGCTCGTTGGCGATCTGAACGACCGCCGGGTGGATGTGGACGCCGTGGACGGCGAACTGCAGCTGGCCTGGTGGACCACGGTGTTCGAGGACATCGTCCGCTCGTCGGCGATCATCTCGAATCAGGACGGTCTGGCGATGCAGGCCGCCGCGGACCGGTTCGTGCAGGTCGATATCGAGCATGTGCGCTCCGTGGGGCCCATGGTGGCGCAGGAGACGACCCGTCGGCTGTGCGATATGCTATTCGCCCGCACCCAGGAGGCGAATCTGCTGCACACCACGTTGGCGGGCAGCCACAAGGTGCCGTTGAGCCGCATCCGTCGCGACCACGAGGAGATCTTCGCGGCCGCCAAGCCGGTGCTGGTGGCCACGCCGGCCGCCCTGTCCGCCACCACGGATCCCGAACCGGTGGCCGACGTGGCGGTGATCGACGCGGGGGCCCATATGCAGCCTCTGGAACTGCTGACGATTGTGAGCCGTGTCCGGCAAGTCGTGGTGCTGGCCCACTGCGATACGACGAGCTGCGAGGGACTGAAGATGTTGGCGGACATGCTGCCCCGCATCACGATGAAGCCGTCGTCCTCGCGCCGCTCGCCGCGCCTGACGGCGTTCCTGGAAGCCGAGGGATACGGCGCGCTGTCCTATGACGTGGCCAAGGCCGGTGGCCAGGGGCATGTGCGGTTCCACCGCATCGAGGCCAACGGCGTGCCGGTGATGACGAGCGGACTGGTGGAGAGCAGCCAGCAGGAGATCGACGAGGTCGTCAGGCTGATCACCGAACGCGCCGCCGAATTCACCATCGTTCCGGCCGGTTATACGCTGACGGTGGTGGTGCTGACCGGCGTCTTCCGGTTGAGGCTGGGCGCCGAACTCAAGTCGTTAGCGGCCAGGAACAAGTCCATGGACCGGTTCCTGCGCCATGTGCGGCTGGTCGACATCGACGAGGTCACCGGCGCGTACGCCACGGATGTCATCCTGTCGCTGAGCTACGCCAAGACGGCGCATGGCCGGTTGCTGCAGCAGTTCGGCGACGCCGGTTCCGCCGGCGGGCGCGGCATGCTGCTGGACGTGCTGGCCCTGACCAGCCGCCATCTGGACATCGTCGCTGCCTTCGGCTCCGAGGACATGGAGGATGAGCGTCTGCACCAGCCCGGCGCCAAACTGCTCAAGTCCATACTCCAGTGGGCCGAGCAGCTGGACGATCAGCCGGTGCTCCCGCAGTCGCTGGACGCCGGCTCCAACGTGCTGTTCAACGACCTGGCCGAGCGCATCCGCAAGCGCGGGCTGGAAGTGGCTGTGGACTACGGGTTCGAGAAGGGCCTGCGCATCCCGATGGTGGTGGGCCTGAAGAACCGCCCGTTCGCGTTGGCGGTGATGACCGACGACACCGGGTTCATGGGCATCCAATCCACCCGTGAGCGTCACCGTGTGCTGATGCAGCGTATCCAGACGTTGGGCTGGTCGGTGATGACGGTGTGGAGCGTGGGCGCGTTCGTCAACCCGGAGAAGGAAGTCGACCGTATCATCGCCCGGCTGGGCGAACTGTACCGGGACGTGCAATGAGCGGGGAGTATTCGGCAGCGCGCCGTACGCCGCGGCGCCATAAGCGCGTGGTACGCCAGGGCAACGAGCTGTTCGACGCCGACGGCGTGAAGCTGGAACCGGGTGATATGCGCACCGAACAGCAGCGCCAGGCCGATGATGACCGTCGGATCCTCGGCGAACTGCCGCCCCATTGGGCGGTGTTCGAGTCTCGTCAGTAACGCGCCTCGGTGGCCACGGCCACGATCATTCCCTGATCCTGCAACGTCAGGATGCGCAGCGCCTCGTCGGAAGGCAGTGCGAACGGCACCAGCGCGGTGCCGCTGCCCGCCTCCGGCTCGGCCGGCATCCCCATCGTCACCGCGCGGGCGGCGATGGCGCACGTCTCCCCGGTGTTCGGGGCGTCCGACGGATACGCGGAGCAGATTCCCGAGGCAGTCAGCCCCACGGTATCGCCCGGCAGCAGCCCCTCCCATCCGCCGGACAGCCACACGTCGATAACCGTGTCCCCCGGCGGCGTCGCCGGACGTTCGCCGGCCAGCGTGCCGAGTATCGGCATCCCTTCGGCGATGTCGACCCGCGCGATGAGTCCTTCGGCGTCGGCCACATGCCGCAGTGCGCCGGCGAAGGCATCACAGACGGGAACGCTGACCGCCTCCACGTCACCGGCGCGGATGGTCTGCCCGCGGTCGATGTCCGCCGCGGCCAGCAAGACGGTCTGGGTCGCCACGGTGGACTCAAGGCATTGCAGGATGGCCAGCACCGCCAGCCCGGCCAGCACGGACGCCAACAGCCGTCGCCCCCGGTCGATCAGTCGCCGCCGCTCCAGACTGGTGCCGGTCCTTTGCGGGCGCATATGAAAACAGTCCATCATGCAAGCATGATGGACTGGCAAGCCGGTTGGGCGCAAGCCGTCGGCGGCAATGTGGTCGAACGGTTCCGGGTTATCCACACCGTCCGTGTCGTTCGGTCACTTGCCCGACGACTTGGATGCGCCGTCGGTGCGGTAGAAGCCGCTGCCCTTGAACTCGATGGGCACGGCCGAATAGATCTTGCGCACCTGCTCCTGTCCGCATTCGGGGCAGACCGTGATCGGGTCGTCCTCGAACGACTGGTGCGCGGTGAAATCGTACGAGCAGTTCTTGCAACGGTAATGATAGGTAGGCAACGCTTATCCTCCACAGGTCATCCACGGGCGCGGCATACGGCCGACCCGTACATATCCTAGTCGTCGCCCTGACAGCGGTGCGCGTATGGCAGAATGGAGCCGTGTCCGTATTCCAACTCTTCCGTGGTGGCCTCCGCTCGTCCTCGAACGCCATCCGCATGCCCCATGAGCTGAACGCGCCGGAGGGTTGCCCGCCCATTCGGCTGCGTCCGCTGACGGTGGAGGACTCCTCTGAGTGGAACGAGGTCCGGTGGCGCAACGACGACTGGCTCTCCCCATGGGAATCGGGCGACCCGATGCACGGCCCGGGCATGAGCTACAACGCGTGGATCGCATGGCAGCGCCGCAGCGAACAGGCGGGCACCGGTGCCATCTTCGCGATCGAATACCAGTGGCGGATCGTCGGGCAGATCTCAATCGGGGCGATCTGCTACGGGGCGATGCGCAGCGGCGTCATCGGCTACTGGGTGGACGAATCGTATATCGGCAGGGGGTTCGCCCCGACGGCGGTGGCGGTACTCGCCGATTGGGCGCTGGCCGATGCCGCCGGCCCGCGGCTGCACCGCCTGGAGATCGCGGTCCTGCCGGAGAACGAGCGCTCGCTGGCTGTGGCGCGGAAGGTCGGGGCCCGGTACGAAGGTACGCGATCGCGCTATATGTATGTGCGCGGGCAATGGCGGGACCATGAGACCTTCGCGTTGCTGGCGGAGGATGCGGGGGAGGGGTTCGCAAGGCGGCTTTCGTCCCGACACGCCCGGAGCGAATAGCGCGAGATTTGCCAAAGTCTCCTATTCTTGAGGGATATGGGTTACGAATCGCTGAGCACCGTCATCGTGCTGGTGATTGTCGTACTCATGTTGGCCGTATGGCTGCCCAGAAGGACGGTCAACGGTATGAAACATGTGATGGAGCATCGCGAGGACCGGTATTCCTCGTCGCTGCATCTGGTGGACGCAGACAGCGGGACCAAGTTCTCGGACGTGCGCACGCCGCAGGCGAAAGGGGCAATCATGCAGCCAAGCCAGCCGCACAAGGCCATGTCGGCGGCGGAGCATATCGCACAGGTACGGCGTATGCGCCGCGAGGCCGCGCGTCGCCGCGCCATCATCGCGGGTGTGCTGGCGGCGGCCACGGTCGTCGTCATCGTCCTGGCGGTTGTCCTGCGTTTCAGCCCGTTGTTCGCGCTGATCCCCGGCGGACTGCTGCTGGTGGTGGTCGGGCTGGGCGTCAACGCCGCCCGCCACGCGCGCGCATGGGAGCGCAAGGTGGCGGAACGTCGTGCCAGGAGATCGCAGGCCAAGCCCGTCCAGCCGGCTGCCCAGACCCGTGAGCAGGATGCGTCCGCGGCCCCGACCGAGGCGATGGAGCAGCGGGAGATCCGTCGGGCGCTGCGTGAATCCGAGGAGGAGAAGGCCCGCATCCAGGCACGTCGCGATGCCCACCGCGATGCCCACCACGCCGAGGTGGTGGACGTCGACTCGGTGGTGGTCGAAGAGCGTACCGATGACGACCGTATCGTCACGCAACGTGACGACGCTCCGCACGCCGAGGTGCAGCATGTCGAGAACGAGCAGACGGTGCCGGCCGACGCCACCACCGAGCTTGACGAGATCCGCCCCGCGCAGGCGCTGGACGCGTTCGAGGTCGCCACGTCGCAGGATCTGATCTCCTTCACGCTGGGGGAGCCGCGCAACGGGTTCGATGTGCGCCCCGAGGCACCCGAAAGCCTGGAGATCCGTTCGACCCGTCAGGTGGCCAAGGCGGTGCCGGTGGAGGAGGAGCCCGCCGATGCCCAGTCTGAGCCCGCTGCACAGGAGGCGCCCGCCGCGCAGGACGAGCCGGTTGTGCAGGGTGCGCAGGATGCGCAGGATGACGTGGCCGATTCCGAGGGCGTGTCCTTCCACGACGCCGAGGTGGCGGCGCAGGTCGAGGCCCCGGTGGCAACCAGCGAGTCGCTCGGCACGGGCTTGGAGGCCATTCTGGCGCGCCGTGGAGCCTGATTTCCCGGACTGTTCACTCTCAGCGTTAGCACTCGAGTTGGCAGAGTGCTAACAATCGCGCTACGATGAGTCCTAGCGCGAAGGACCGGTAGCGCGGGTGTTCGTCAGCCTCCCGCCCTGCAGGACCGTCGCGGAAGACCATATCGTTCTCTTATCTAGAAAGAGGAGGTCCACAGTGTCGATCTCACTCACACCGTTGGAAGACAAGATCATCGTCAAGCAGGCCGAGGCCGAAACCCAGACCGCTTCCGGCCTGTTCATTCCGGACAACGCCAAGGAGAAGCCGCAGCAGGGCGAAGTCCTGGCCGTCGGCCCGGGCCGCCGCGACGACAAGGGCGAGCGCATCCCGATGGACGTCAAGGTCGGCGACAAGGTGCTGTACTCCAAGTACGGCGGCACCGAGGTGCACTATGAGGGCGAGGACTACCTGATCGTCTCCTCGCGTGACCTGCTGGCCATCATCGGCTGAGCCGGTCCGAACAACCGCTGCAGTGGGCGCTCCGGAGGAATCCGGGGCGCCCACTGCCATATGCGCGGTGTGCATCCATCCATGCCCGTTTGGCATTGCGCCGAATCAAGCGTCATGCAGTACAGTGGGTGGCAACGGGACTGTTGAGGGGGTGGCCATGGAACATTCCGAACCCGCGCCGCTGGAGGAATCCACAACTCTGGCGAACGCGCTCATCGATGCGCTGGACGCGGTGCTGTCCTGCTCGCGCAGTGTGGTGGAGCTGGCCGTTGCCACCTTCATCGCCGGAGGGCACCTGCTGCTGGAGGACGTGCCCGGCGTCGGCAAGACCACGCTGGCCCGTGCGCTCGGCACCGCCATCGGCGGCGACACCCGCCGCATCCAATTCACGCCGGACATGTTGCCCGGCGATCTGACCGGCGTCAGCGTCTACAACCAGCGCACCGGCAACTTCGACTTCCACCCCGGGCCGCTGTTCGCCAACATTGTCATCGCCGACGAGGTCAACCGTGCGAACCCCAAGGCCCAATCGGCCATGCTGGAGGCCATGGGCGAAGGCCAGGTCAGTGCCGACGGCCGCACCTGGCCGCTGCCCGATCCCTTCTTCGTGGTGGCCACGCAGAATCCCATCGAGCTGGAAGGCACCTATCCGCTGCCCGAGGCGCAGCTTGACCGGTTCATGGCCTGCACGGACTTCGGATACCCCACGGCGGAGGCGGAATGCGCGATGCTGACCTCGCCGGACAGCGCGCAGCCGCTGCGTTCGTTGCATGAGATCTGCACCGTCGAACAGGCCCAGGCCATGCGCGCGGCCGTGGCGCAGATCATGCTCTCGACCCCGGTGGCGCGGTACATCGTGGACCTCGTCTCCGCCACGCGCTCGCATGCCGACAGCCGGTACGGCGCCTCCCCCCGAGCCGGACTGCACCTGGCCGCCATGGCCAGGGCGAAGGCGCTGGTGGCGGGCCGCGGCTTCGTCATCCCCGACGACGTGCGCGCCGTGGCCGTGCCGGTGCTCGGACACCGCCTGGTGCTGCAGGACGGCGGGTACGGCATGGCCGTGATGGACCATGCCAGGCGTCTGGTGGCGGGGATCCTCGACCAGGTGGCGGTGCCGCGTGCCGAACGACGGACGGCCGTCGGCGGTTTCATGCGCCACGAGAGGTGACATGATGGGCATCCGGCGCGGCAAGGCAGGCAGGATAAGGCCCCGCCGTGCCCACTGGTGCCGATTCGCGCTGATACGCCCGAGCGTCGGCGGCTGGGCGATGATCCCGGTCGCCGTGGCGGTCTGGTATATGGCGTTGCTGCTGGACGAGCGCACACTGGTGGCCGCCGCGCTCACGCTCACCGCCGCCTGGGGCCTGGATCTGGTCATGACGGTGGTACAGGGCGTGCTGATCGCCACATCGTCTCTCCCGCCGACGCATCCAACAACAACCGTGCAGATTGAACGGTTGGACGCGGATGGGCATCGCCTCGAACGGTATGTGGGGATGCCGCAGGATACGCGCGGCTGGTACCGGCGCGTGGCACAGGTCATCCGATGGCGCTCGCCGATGCGACTGTTCGCCGGGCGTGTGCCGGTGCGCGACGGCGGCGAGTTCGTCATCCTGCCCGACGCCGCGGCCCCGTCCGGGAGTCAACATGCCGCTGACGCCCGCCTGCAGGGGCAGGACCGCACCGAATCCACGGGCACGGTCCGCGCCTATACGCCCGGCGATTCGCCGAATCTCATCGCCTGGCGGCACAGCGCGCACCGTGGCATGCTGATGACCCGCGAAAGCGGAAGCGACACGCGCGCTACGCTGATCATCGTCCTCGATACGACCGTGGATCGGGCCGCCGGCGATCGGGGATTCGACGGGTATGTCATCCGCGCGCAACAGTTGCTGCCGTCCATGCCGGCCACGAACCGCCTCGTCGTGACCGACGGCATCCATATGGCGAACGACTACACCTCCGCCTTGCGATTGCTGGCCGCCGTCACACCCGACGGACAGCCCCGTCTCCAACCGGACGCCGATCGGTCGCCATCCGCCGCCAATCGGATGCCATCCGACCCCGCCGACGCCGCCGATCCGGCCACCCCGCAACGTGCGGCCGCGATCATTGCCGCGGCGGCCGCCGTACCGGGGCACGGGCCGGTCACCATCGCCGTCATCACCAGCCAGCCGCAAGGACCGCTGGTGCAGGCCATCCGCACCGCGGCCGCGGGAGCGCGGACCCTACCTGTGCAACCCTGGCATGAGGCGGCGGAGCGCATGATCGCCACGTCGCTGCCGGAACGCCGCAGCGGTGCGCCAACCGGCCACCGCCGTGACCGCAGCCCGGTCATCGACGCGCGCGATCGATCCCGCGGAATCCATGCCCAGGACAACCCGCCGTCGCCGACCGTCGCCCTGCGCCTGGTCCGTGTCGGCGTCCTGGCCGCGTACGTCGCGCTGACCATCATGGGAGCTGCCGGACTGGCCGATGCGAACGGCTGGTGGCCTTGGGCGGCCGGGCTGATGCTGGCGGCCGTCATCGCGGAATCCTCGATCCCCAGCCGCACGCCCCTGCGCGGCGCGCTGCGTGTGGTCGGCATGGCCGTGCTGTTGGCCGTGGCCGGACTGACGTCGGCGGGTATGCGCATCGACGTCGGTTCCGTGCTGGATGCGGCGGGAACCGTGCCGGGATCCTCGGCAGGTGGCGAGACCCCAGGTGTGTGGGACGTCATCCGGCTGGTGCCGGATATGGTCGCGGCCACCGTGCAGGGCGCGGCCACCGTGGGATTCGAGAGCCTGCGCAGGCAGTTGCCGCCGTTGACGGTCAATCCGGCCGGCGACGCGTTCCTGATCATCGTCTGCGCGCTGGCTGCCATCGCGATTCGCTGCCTGCTGTACTGGCGCGTCGGCGTGCCGCTGCTGGCGTTGCTGCCGCTGACCGCGCTCGCCGCCGACTACAGTCTGGTCGGGCATGCGGCGGCCTGGTGGCAGGTGCTGCTGCTGGTGGTGGCGTTCCTGCTTGCGCTGCTGACGGTACGCAGGTCCATCGGCGTGTCGCCGCCCACCTGTGCGGCGGTGGCGGCGGTGACCGCGCTGGCGATGGCGTTGACGCCGGCCACGCTGTCGCTTGCCTACAACGTGCCGCTGTCCATCGGGGAGTCGACCGGCCTGTTCACCTCGAACACCGTCAACCCGATGGTTGACCTGCGCCGCACGCTGCAATCGCGTTCGCACGCGGTGGCACTCACCTATGAGTCAGGCACGCCGCTGACGCTGCGCATGGCCACGCTGGGCGATTTCGACGGCGACACCTGGAGCTACGAGGAACAATTCGCCAAGGACGGCAGCCTCTACGGCTCGGGCATTCAACTTGGCCATGACTCCAGCAACACGCTGAGCGATGAGGAACGCACGGCAGGCATGATGACGCCGCTATCGCTGTATCTGACCATCGACTCGATGACGAGCAGTGGCGTAATCTACAACGGCGGTATGAGATTTTCTACCACCGACAGCGGCGTGACGCTCCAACGCTTCGGACATGACGCGTCGGTCACCATCGACCGGCTCAACTCCCGGTTCCTGCCCATGCCCGGCATCGTTCTTGGCAGCGTCACGGCGTACGGGTGGGGCATCCCCTCCGGATGGCTGCTCTACTCGGACGGCACGGTGTACAACCGCACGTCCGCGGCCTCTTCGGGAATGCGATATGGCGCCATCGGCGTGTACCTGGATCCGATTGGGTCGGCGGACGGATTCAGCCAGATTGACGCGGTCGACGCCTGGCGCGACCAGAATCTCGGCGAGGGGAACGTCACGGACTGGGAAACCCGTACACGGGCGCGACTGCGGTACATCGCCGAGGGCAACGCCCGGCAGGTCAACGGCTGGATGCTGATCCCTGTGACCGGTGAAACCGATGAATATGGGTCGGTGTCGATCTGGCGCGACGCGTCGGGAACCGAGGTGGGGCGTGACAGTGATGCGTTCATCGACGCGGTCCGGTTCGATGACAACGAGAACCTCATTGTGTTCACCAACGCTGACGGCACCGCCACCGTGGCGCTGCCGCTGTACGATCCCGTCGAATACTACGGAGACGGTGCCGCTGATGAGAACGGCACCGCCGACGCGGACGGCACCGTCTCCGATGATCCCGTACTGGACGAGCTCCTCGGCATGACGGGGCGTTTCGACGCCGAAGGTGGTGAACTGCAGCGCGCCGAGGATGCGGCGTTCGCCGACCTGATGGACATCAGCCAGCGGGAGGGGCTGGGCAGCAGCGGGATGATGATTTACCAGCAGGTCTCGCCGGCCGATTCGCCGTGGCTGCGCCAGGCGCTCGCCGAGGTGGAGCGCAATCAGGAGCGCGTACACGACCAGTACACGGCGTTGCCCGACGACCTGCCGCAATCCGTCCACGCCGTGGTGACTCAGGCACAATCCGATGGCGTGACGGTTCCGGCGGCCGACCATGACGAGCAGATCGCCGCCATGCGCTGGCTGGTCGACTACTTCACTGATCCGGACAACGGTTTCGTCTACACGCTGGACGCCCCCGACGGCGACGGCCGCAACAACCTGGAGGTCGTCGACGACTTCCTGGAACGCCGGTCCGGCTACTGTACTCACTACGCCTCCGCGCTGGCCGTGCTCGGCCGCGCGCTGGGCGTGCCGACGCGCATGGTGCTCGGCTACAGCGCCAGCGGCGTTCAGGCCGAGGCCGATTTTACCTACGAGGTAACCGCCGACCAGCTGCACGCCTGGGTGGAGGCCTACATCGACGACGTCGGCTGGGTGCCGTTCGACGTCACACCCGCCTCCACAGATGACGCCGACGCCGACGACACGGCTGATACCCCGGCGGCCCAGTCCGGGGACGACACCGACGCCCCGGTACCGGAGGATGACGCCGATGCCGCTGATGGGGACGGCACCACCACGGACGACGACACGACGGATAGCGACGGGAACACGGGCGAGGACGGCGAGGCAACCTCCGAACAACAGGCCTTGGGCACCAGCGACACGTCACCGGCGACGTTGCTGGCATGGGCGGTTGGCGGCATCGGCGTGGTGCTGGCGGTCACGGCGCTGTGCTGCCTGCCGATGCTGGTGCGACGGCGACGTCGGAGACGACGGCTGCGCATCGCATCCGGAACCGGCGCCGACGGGGAACGGTGGATCGCCGCATGGCAGGAGATCGTGGACAGTGCGTGGGACAACGGCGTGCGCTGGGGTAAGGCCGAAACCGACCGCGACATCGCGCGACATATCGCCGACCTGCTGGAATCCGGCCTGTCGGCGGGAACGGAAACCGTCGAACAGGTCGGCCGCATCGCCGCCCAGGCAACGGCGGCGGCCTTCGGCGACACGTCCGAACACGCCGGGGACCTCGCGCCCATCGTCGAGTCCGCAGCGGAGACGATGCGAGCGGCCAACGCCGCACCGTGGTATCGCCGTATCCTCGGCGTCCTGTGCCCCGCATCCCTGTTCCGCGCACGCAGGTAGCCCCGCTCTCATGCCGAGAACGCGGAGCTTCCGCGGCCGGCGGCGGGACTAGGATGGGGCTATGAGTTTCAAACATCGCAGCATTCTTGACACCATCCCCGGATACAAGCAGGGCAAGCCGGCGCCGGCCAAGCCTGGCCAGCGCACGTTCAAGCTGTCCAGCAACGAGAACGCCTTCGAGCCGCTGCCCAGCGTGGTCGAGGCCATCACCAGCCAGGCCACCGGCCGCATGAACCGCTACCCGGACATGCGCGGCTGGGCCGTGGTCGAACGGCTGGCCGAGAGCTACGGCGTGGAGGCGGAGAACGTCATGCTCGGCTGCGGATCCACCGAGGTCATCACCATGCTGGTGAACCTGGTGGCCGGTCCGGGCGACGAGATCGTCTACCCGTGGCGCAGCTTCGAGGCGTACCCGCTGATCGTGGCCGGTGCCGGCGCCACCAGCGTGCAGGTGCCGAACCTGCCGGACGGCTCGCATGACGTGGACGGGCTGATCGCCGCGGTCAACGACCGCACGCGCCTGGTCATCGTCAACAATCCAAACAACCCCACCTCCACGTCGATCTCGGACGCCGACGCGCGCCGCATCATGCAGGCCGTGCCCTCCGACGTGCTCGTGCTGTTCGACGAGGCCTACATCCAGTTCAACACCGCCGCCGACACGAGCGTGGCGATGGACCTGTTCCGCGAGTATCCGAATGTGGTGGTGGCCCACACGTTCTCCAAGGCCTACGGCCTGGCCGGCCTGCGCATCGGCTACGCGATCGCGCCCGCCGACGTGGTGGAGGGCATGAGCAAGGTGGCGCTGCCGTTCGGCGTGACCGAAACCGCGCAGGTGGCGGCCGTCGCCTCGTTGGATGCGCAGGAGGAACTGGACGAGCGCGTGCGGGCGATCATCGCCGAACGCGACCGTGTGGTGGCGGCGCTGCGCGAGCAGGGGTGGGAGTTCCCGACCCCGTACGCGAACTACTTCTGGCTGCCGCTGGGCGAGCGGACCGGGCAGGCCGCGGCCGCGTTCACGGAGCAGGGCCTGTCGACCCGCGTGTTCCCCGGCGAGGGCGTCCGCATCTCCGTCGGCGAGCCCGAGGCCAACGATCTGGTCATCAAGGTCTGCGCGGAGCTCAAGGCCCGGGGACTGTGACCCGACACGCCGAGGACGCCGTTCCGCACGCGCCGGCGGATGCTCAGGACCCCGGAATCCGCCGGCGCGACACGCTGGATACGCAGGGTGCGACACGCTGAAATCAATGTCCTGAAAAGGGCATTATTCCAAGGATTTCGTGTGATGCGACCCGCGGGTTGGCGCGCGGGTGACTTGCGGATTTCCTCAGGCTGTGCCATGATAGCCAAGTTGCCGGTTGAGGCCACGGTCGCTTGCGGTAACACGGCGGATTTCCCAAGCGGTCAAAGGGACCTGACTGTAAATCAGGCGCTTCGTGCTTCAGTGGTTCGAATCCACTATCCGCCACGCCTCGGTAGCTCAGTGGTAGAGCACTTCC
>NZ_DGVO01000022.1:0-34060 GCF_002394995.1 Bifidobacterium sp. UBA4282 | reverse complement strand
TCCAACAATCGGGGTGCGGTTCAATCCGCCGAAGCGGATGCGGGGGTTCATCGATTCCTCAGCAGGGATGTCCGATGAATCAGACCAGCGACATCGGGTCGACCGGGACACCCGGGGCCATCGTGGAGGTGATCGTCACCTTCGTGATGTAACGGCCCTTGACGGTGGACGGCTTCAGACGCTTGACCTCTTCGGCCACGGCCTTGAAGTTCTCGACCAGGGCGTTCTCGTCGAACGAGAGCTTGCCGATCAGGAAGCTCAGGTTGCCGTGACGGTCGACACGGAACTCGATCTTGCCGCCCTTGATGTCGGCGACGGCCTTGGCCACATCCATGGTCACGGTGCCGGTCTTCGGGTTCGGCATCAGGCCACGCGGACCGAGCACACGGCCCAGACGGCCGACCTTGCCCATCATGTCCGGGGTGGCGACCACGGCGTCGAAGTCGAGGAAGCCGCCGGCCACCTTCTCGATGAGCTCGTCATCGCCGACGATGTCGGCGCCGGCCTCGGTGGCCTCGGTGGCCTTCGGGCCGCGGGCGAACACCAGGACCTTGGCGGTCTTACCGGTGCCGTGAGGCAGGTTGACGGTGCCGCGGACCAGCTGGTCGGCCTTGCGCGGGTCAACGTTCAGACGCAGCACAGCCTCGACCGTCTGGTCGAACTTGTACGACGGCATGCTCTTGAGCAGAGCGATAGCCTCGGCGCCGGTGTACAGGTTGTTGCGATCGATCTTCTCGGCCGCTTCGCGGTACTTCTTGGAATGCTTAGCCATCTGTCCTTCTCCTCTCAGTCGGTCACCGTGATGCCCATGGAACGGGCGGTACCCTCGATGATCTTCATGCCGGCCTCGACGTCGCGAGCGGACAGATCAGGCATCTTGGTCTCCGCGATCTCGCGGATCTGAGCCTTGGTGACGGAGCCGACCTTGTGGGTCAGCGGGTTCTCGGTGCCCTTCTGGATACCGGCGGCCTGCTTGAGCAGCGCCGCGGCCGGCGGGGTCTTGAGAACGAAGGTGAAGGAGCGATCCTCATAGACGGTGATCTCAACCGGGACGATCTGGCCCATCTTGTCCTGCGTGGCCGCGTTGTAGGCCTTGCAGAAGTCCATGATGTTGACGCCGTGCGAGCCCAGGGCCGGGCCGAGCGGCGGGGCCGGGTTGGCCTTGCCGGCCTGAATCTCGAGCTTGATCAGCGCTGAGACCTTCTTCTTGGGAGCCATAAATGGTTCTTCTTTCTGTGAAGCGGTGCAAACGGCAACGGCCTCATGGCCGCTTCCTCCCGCAACGGGTATTGCTGTGCTGTGCTAGCGGGTCTCCCCTCCAGACACAAGCTTTCCCATTATGTCGCCCCTGTCGGACATTCCCCACGTCCTCTCCCCTTCCCCGGACTCTGATCCATCGTGACCGTGATGCATGATCACAATCCTTGGAATTCCACCGTTCTTCGACTTGGATCAGAGTCACGATGCATCAAAGTCCGGAACGAAAGAAGAGTCCGGGAAGGAGGGTTGCGGGAGGGCTTGAATACGGGAAAACCCCGCCGGAGCGGGGTTTTCTCATCACGAATGTCAGTTGAGCTTCTCGACCTGGTCGAAGCCCAGCTCGACCGGCGTATCGCGCCCGAAGATGGACACGAGCACGGTGAGCTTCTGCGTGGTCGGCTCCACATCGGACACCACGGCGGCCATGGTGGCGAACGGGCCGTCGGTGACGGTGACCTGATCGCCTACGACGTACGAGACCTCGACCGTGCGCTTCTTGGCGGCGGCGGGCTTGTCGCCAGCCTTCTTCAGCGCCTCGGAGGCGATCATCGGGGCCATCATCGCCACGACTTCCTTGCGGCTCAGCGGCGCCGGATCCTTGGTCGGTCCGACGAAGCCGGTCACACCCTCGGTCTCGCGCACGATGCGGCGGGCGTCCTCATCCGGCCACATGCGAATCAGCACGTATCCGGGCACACGCACGCGGGTGATGACCTTCTTGCCCTTGTCGGTGTGCTTCTCGACCTCCTCCATCGGCACCTCGACCTGGAAGATCTTGTCCTCCAGCCCGAAGCTGGCCACACGGGACTCCACATTGGTCTTCACGCGCTTCTCATAGCCGGAGTAGGTATGCAGCACATACCACTTGCCTTCCAGCGTGCGCAGGCTCTTGGAGAACTCCTCAACGGCCTTGGCGCCGGGGTCGAGCTCCTCGTCGGCGGATTCGCCGGCGTCCTCGGCAGCCTCCTCAACGGGTGCCGCCTCCACGGGCTGCGGCTCGGCGTCCTGGACCGGCTCATCGCCGGTTTCGGGGACGTCGGGCAGCTCGTCGAGATTGTCGAGATTCACTTCGTCAGTCATGCATTCACCTTCAGATCGGGATCAATCAGCCGAACATCCACAGCATGAGCTTGCCCAGGCCGAGATCCATACCGGTCACGATTGCCATCAGGAAGAGCACGAACACCAGCACGGCCAGAGCCCAGAAGAACAGCTCCTTGCTGGTCGGGGTCACCACCTTGCGCATCTCATCGACGATCTGCTTGATGAACATGCCGATGCGCATGAAGACATTCGGCTTCTTGGCTTGTGCGTTGATGCTTTTCTTCGCCATATCCGTCCTTCGTCTTCGGCTTGCAGTGGAAAATCTTGGCAGGGACGGCGGGACTCGAACCCACAACCTACGGTTTTGGAGACCGTTGCGCTACCAATTGCGCCACATCCCTAGGTGAACTCTGCCCATGGTAGCAAATACCTGCCGACCAGCGGGCAAAACCGCCAAAACGCAATAATAGCGGTTCCCGTCGATTTCGTCCACCCACCGGTGTTCGCTCGCCGATAAACCGCTATTTTCCGCCGTTTGCTCCGGTGTGTCCTCTCAGCCCACCCAGGCCTGGAACCGGCGCATGCCTTCAGCCAGCTGGTCGTCCGCCAGCGCGTAGGAGAAGCGCAGGTAGCCCGGGGCGCCGAACGCCTCGCCGGGCACCGCCGCCACATGTGCCTCGTCCAGCAGCATGGCTGCCAGTTCGGCCGAGCTCGTGGCCACCGAACCGTTGGCGCCGAGCGGCCGGTTCAGCAGGCCGGAGACGTCGGCGAAGGCGTAGAACGCGCCGGTCGGCGTCGGGCAATGCACGCCGTCGATGGCGTTCAATGCGGTCACGATGGCCTTGCGACGCGCGTCGAAGGCCTCACGCATGGCGTAGACGGCGTCCAGATCACCGCCCACGGCGGCGATGGCGGCGCGCTGCGGCACATTCGCCACGTTGGAGGTCATATGCCCCTGCAGCTTGGCGGCGGCCTTGGCCACCGGCTCGGGGGCCACCAGCCAGCCGACGCGCCAGCCGGTCATGGCGTAGGTCTTGGCCACGCCGTTGAGCACGATCAGCTGGTCGCGCACCTCGGGCACCACCTGGCCGATATACGCGGTCCGGGCACCGTCATAGTTGAGATGCTCGTAGATCTCGTCGGAGACCACCCACACATGGTGCTCCACGGCCCAGCGCCCGATCGCCTCGATGGTCTCACGGCTCCACACGGCGCCGGTCGGATTCGACGGGGAGGTGACGATGATGGCGCGGGTCCGTTCGGTGCGGGCCGCCTCGATGGCGTCGATATCCGGCTCAAAGGAGCGGTCGGCGCCGGCGAACACCTCGACCGGTACGCCGCCGGCCAGTTTGACGGCCTCGGGGTAGCTGGTCCAGTACGGCGTGGGGATGATCACCTCGTCGCCGTCATTGAGCAGGATCTGGAACGCCTCGTAGACGGCCTGCTTGCCGCCGTTGGTCACCACCACCTGTTCGGGGGTCACCTCGTAGCCGGAGTCGCGCAGCATCTTGCGGGCGATGGCCTCGCGCAGCTCAGGCAGGCCCGGGGTCGGCGTGTACCGATGGTTGCGCGGGTCGCGGCACGCCTCGGCGGCGGCCTCGACCACGTAGTCCGGGGTCGGGAAGTTCGGCTCGCCGGCGCCGAAGCCGATGACGTCGACGCCCGCCGCCTTCATGGCCTTGGCCTTGGAATCCACGGCCAGCGTGGCGCTCGGCGCCACATTGTTGATACGATCGCTCAGGGTCTGCCAGTCTGCCATAGTCATGGCTCCCATGCTAACCCCACGCGCAGAGAACCGCCGCTATACGAGCACCAGATTGTCGCGGTGGATCAGCGGATGCGCGTACGCCTCGCCGAGGAAGCGCTTGAGCTGGTCCGTATTGCGCCCCAGCATCTGCGGAATCTCCTCGGAATCGTATCCGGACAATCCACGCGCCAGATGCGTGCCGTCCTCGGCGTCCACCCACACCGGGTCGCCGGCGGAGAACTCCCCGCGTACTTCCAACGCGCCGGCCGCCAGCAGGCTGGCCCGTCCGCCGCGTACGGCGCGTGCGGCGCCGTCGTCGACCACGATCGTCCCGCGGGGTTCCGCCGCGAATCCGATCCACAGCCGACGCGAGGAGCCGCGGTCGTGCACCGGGGCGAACACGGTGCCGACCGGGTCGCCCATCATCGCCGGCCCCGCGTTCGCGGCGCTGGTCAGCACGACGGGCACGCCGGAGACCGCGGCGATCCGCGCCGCCTCCAGCTTGGTGACCATGCCGCCGGTGCCGACGCCGGAGGTGCTGCCGCCCACGGTCACGTCCCGCAGGGCCGCGATCACGTCGGGCACGTACCCGATGCGCCGCGCGTCCGGACGGCTGGGCGGCGCGGTGTACAGCGCGTCCACGTCGGTGAGCAGGACGAGCGCGTCGGCGCGCACGATGTTGGCCACGAGCGCGGAGAGCCGGTCGTTGTCGCCGAACCGGATCTCGTTGCTGGCCAGCGCGTCGTTCTCGTTGACGATCGGCACGACGCCGAGGTCCAGCAGCCGTTCGAGCGTGCGCCGGGCGTTGCGGTACTGCGCGGCGCGAATCGTGTCCTCCGCGGTGATGAGAATCTGACCCACGCGGATGCCGTACCGCGCGAACGCGGTCTCGTAGCGCGCCATCAGCAGCCCCTGCCCCACCGAGGCGGCGGCCTGCTGGGTGGCCACGTCGCGCGGGCGTTCGGAGAAGCCGAGCGGGCCGAATCCGGCCGCGATGGCGCCCGAGGAGACCAGCACGACGCGCGCGCCCGACAGCACGTTGGCCGCCACGGACGCCACCAGGGCCTCCAGCTTGGCGGCGTCCAGATGGCCGGACGGCCGCGTCAACGAGCTGGACCCGACCTTGACCACCATCGTCCGCGCCTGCGCGACGGACCGGCGTACCTGTGCCTGACTCGATGTGGACACCATCACTCCTTAGCGTTGCTCACGCGGCTACTCGTCGATGTCCTCGACGTCCTCGACACCCTCGCCACGGCCGAACAGGCTCTGCTCGTCGTGGGGATCGTCGTTGACGCTCGGGTCGGCCCAGTGTCCGGCGGCACGTTCGGCCATCATCGCCTCGCGCACGGCCTGGCGTGCGTCCATCATCTCGTGGTACTGGCGGCGGCGTTCGGCGTTCGTGCGGCGGCGGGTGCGGTTGTCGTTCTCCTCCAGGCGCAGATCCTTGCCGCGCGCGCCCAGCTGGGCGCCGTCGAGCATCTCCGCGCCGGCGGCGATGGTCGGGTCCCAGTCGAACGCCACGGCCCGGCTGCCGCGGCCGATGCGCACCTCGTCGCCCGGCTTGGCGCCCTGCCGGCGCAGCTCGTCCTCCACGCCCAGCTTGGCCAGACGATCGGCCAGGTAGCCGACGGCCTCGTCGTTGTCGAAGTTCGTCTGTGTCACCCAGCGTTCCGGCTTGGCGCCGCTGACCGTGTACCAGAAATCGCCGTTGGCGTCCTCCTGGCGTTCCACGGTGAAGTCGATGCCGGGGCCGGAGGCGTCCTGGCCGCGCCGGCGGCGGGCCGGCTGTTCCAGCGGCCTGATGACCACGCGCTCGGCCTCCTGCGCCTGCTCGCGTTCGGCGACCTGCTCACGCATCCGCGCCACCATATCGGCCAGCGCGAAGTTCAGCTCCTTCAAGCCCGCATGCGAGGCCGTGGAGATCGGGAACACCTTCAGGCCCATCGCCTCGAACTCCGGGCGGACGAACTCGGCGAGCTCCTTGGCCTCCGGCACATCCACCTTGTTGAGGATGATGATGCGGGGGCGTTCCGGGATCGGGATCGCGCCCAGCGGCAGCTCCAGCTTGTCGGCGTATTCGGCCAGCTCGTGCTCAAGCGCCTCGTAGTCGGAGATCGGGTCGCGGTCCGGCTCCAGCGTAGCGCAGTCGATGACATGGGCGATGATCTCGGTGCGCTCGATATGGCGCAGGAACTCCAGGCCCAGGCCCTTGCCCTCGGAGGCGCCCGGAATCAGGCCGGGCACGTCCGCGATCGTGTAGCGGCGGCCGCCGGCCATGACCACGCCCAGGTTCGGCACCAGCGTGGTGAACGGGTAGTCCGCGATCTTCGGCTTGGCGGCGCTCATGGCGGCCACCAGGCTCGACTTGCCGGCGCTCGGGAACCCCACCAGCGCCACGTCGGCGATGGACTTGAGCTCCAGGATCACGTCGCGCTCCTCGCCCGGTTCGCCGAGCAGCGCGAAGCCCGGGGCGCGGCGCGTCTTGTTGGCCAGGGCGATGTTGCCCAGACCGCCGGCGCCGCCCGCCGCGGCCACGAACCGGTCGCCGTCGTGCCGCAGGTCGGCCAGCTGTTCGCCGGGCCTCTTCGAAGCGCCCTGGGCCCCGCGCGCCTCGAAGATCACCGTGCCCACCGGCACCGGCAGGATCAGGTCATCCCCCTTGGACCCGTCCTTGTTATCCCCCATGCCCATCGTGCCGTTGCCCGCCGAGCGGTGCGGCATGAACCGGTAGTCCAACAGGCTGTTGGCGTTCTGGTCGGCCACGAAGACGACGGAACCGCCGTCGCCGCCATTGCCGCCGTTCGGGCCGGCCAACGGCTTGTACTTCTCACGGCGGATGCCGGCCGAACCGTTACCGCCGTCGCCGCCCTTGACATGGACGACCACACGATCCACAAAATCACTCATAGCTGCCTACCTTACCGTGTGCCCCTGCCCGCGGCCGAGGATACGAAAAACCGCATCCCGTGAACGCGGGATGCGGCCTCAAACGAAATAGCGCGCCTGGAATCTCAGGCGGACACCACGTCGACGACCTTGCGGTCACGACGCACGCCGAAGCGCACGTTGCCGTCGGTCAGGGCGAACAGGGTGTGATCCTTGCCCATGCCGACGTTCTGGCCCGGGTGGAAGTTGGTGCCACGCTGGCGAACGATGATGTTGCCGGCGATAACCGACTCGCCGCCGAACTTCTTGACGCCGAGGTACTGCGGGTTCGAGTCGCGACCGTTGCGCGAGCTGGAAGCGCCCTTCTTATGTGCCATGTCTGTTCCTTTCGGTTCTGACCTGCCAGCGGATCAGGCGATAGCCGTGATCTTGACGATGGTCTGCTGCTGACGATGGCCCTTGCGACGGGTGACGCCAGTCTTGTTCTTGTACTTCATGATGTTGATCTTCGGACCCTTGGCAGAGTCGTTGACCACTTCCGCCTTGACGGAGATCTTGGCGAGATCCTTGGCACCGAGGGTGACCTTGGCACCGTCAACCACGAGGGCGACCGGGAACTCCACGGTATCGCCGACCTTCGCATCGAGACGGTTCACCACGATGACGTCACCGACCTCGACCTTCTCCTGATGGCCACCGGCCTTCACAATCGCGTACATAATCCGTTCCTTGCTAGTTTTTTGGAAGCTGTTCTGTCCGGCACGGCAAAGCGTCTCAGCCAGACACCGACTATCTAATCTACACCGACCCATGTACGAGCGCAAGCAGACGAGTCGTGCGTGTCAACTCGACACGCCGTCACTCCTCCGTGCTGGCCGCCACGGCGGCCGCGGCGATCTGGGCGAGCTTGGCCTTGACGTCCGGCGAGGAGCCCTGCGGCATCTGCACCTGCGTGCCCTGGCCGTGCTTGTTCGTCTTGACGAACGGATCGCCGCCCTTCAGGGCGTACGGGTCGTCGAAGTCCGCGGACACGGTCGGCTCGTCGTGCAGGATGAAGCCGCGGCCCTTGCAGGTCGGGCACTCCTCGGAGAATGCCTCCACCAGACCCTGGCCGATGCGCTTGCGCGTCATCTGCACCAGACCCAGCGAGGTGACCTCGGCCACCTGGTGCTTGGTGCGGTCGCGCGCCAGGCATTCGACCAGCCGGCGCAGCACCAGGTCGCGGTTCGCGGGCATGACCATATCCACGTAGTCGATCATGACCATGCCGCCGATATCACGCAGGCGCAGCTGGCGGGCGATCTCCTCGGACGCCTCCAGGTTGCAGCGGGTGACCGTCTCCTCCAGGCTCTTGCCGCGGCCGATGAACCGGCCGGTGTTCACGTCGATCGTGGTCATGGCCTCGGTGCGGTCGATGACGATCGATCCGCCCGACGGCAGGTAGACCTGACGCTCCATGCCCTTGCGCAGCTGGGAGTCGATCTGCCACTTGTCGAACACGTCCCTGCCCTCGTGCTCGGCCGGGTCCCACTTCTCCAGCTTGCCCTTCAGGTCGGGGGCCATCGTGTCCAGGTACTCCTCGATGCGGGCGTACACCTTGTCTCCCTCGACGATCATCTTGTCGAAGTCGTCGTTGAAGATGTCGCGCACCACGCGGATCGCCACATCCGGCTCGCCCTGCAGGAGCTTGGGGCGCTTGCCGTGCAGGAACTCGTCGCGCTTGGCGGTGATGCGCTCCCACTGGTGCACCAGCGTCTCCAGATCCTTGACGATCGCCTCCTCGGAGGCGCCCTCGGCGGCCGTGCGGATGATCACGCCCATATCCTTCGGCGCGATCTTGGAGACGATGCCCTTGAGCCGGCTACGCTCACGCTCCGACAGCTTGCGGCTCACGCCGGTCATGCCGCCGGAGGGCACCAGCACCAGGAAACGGCCCGCCAGCGTGACCTGCGAGGTCAGACGGGCACCCTTGTGGCCGATCGGATCCTTGGTGACCTGCACCAGCACCGGGTCGCCGGACTTGAACGCCAGCTCGATGCGGCGCGGCTGGCCCTCCAGACGGGTCGAGTCCCAGTTCACCTCGCCGGCGTACAGCACGCCGTTGCGGGCCTGGCCGATGTCCACGAACGCGGCCTCCATGCTCGGCAGCACGTTCTGCACGCGACCGAGATAGATATTGCCGACGGTCGCCACCTCCTGGATGTCGGAGACGTAATGCTCGACCAGCACGTTGTCCTCGATCACCGAGATCTGCGTGTGGCGCTCGCGCTCGCGCACCACCATCAGGCGTTCCACGTTCTCGCGGCGGGCCAGGAAATCCTGCTCCATCAGCTGGTTCTGGCGGCTGCGCTCGCGGCGGTTGTCGCGGCGGCGCTGCTTCTTGGCCTCCAGACGGGTCGAGCCCTCCACGTCGGTGATCTCGTCGATGTACTGCTGCTTGCGCGAACGGCGGGTCAGCGGCTGCTCCTGCTCGTCCGAGGACTTGGCCCCGCGACGGCGGCGACGACGGCGCGTGACGGTCTGCTCCTCGTCATCCTCATCCTCGCGGGAGGACTCACGGGGGCGCTCCTCATGCTCCTCGCGCGACCGCTCGTCGTTCGCACGATCCTCGCGGTTGCCGCCGCGCGAACGGCGACGGCGACGGCGCGTTGTCCCCTCCTCCTCGTCATCGGATTTGGCGGGGCGTTCCTCGTCGATCGGCAGATACGTGATCTCGTCGAGTTCGAGGTCCTCCTCGATCTGCTCGATCTCGGCCGCGGCACGACGCTCCTGGGCGTTCAGACGGCGCGAACGGCGCGACGAACGCGTCGGTTCCTCGTCGGCGGCATCGGCGTCCTCCCGCTCTTCGGCACGCGGCTCCTCGCGATCGCGGCGCGTATCGGGCTCGTCCTCACGGCTGCGGGAACGACGCCGACGCGACAGGCGCGGCTCGTCCTCCTCACGCTCCCCGGCCTCGTCGCGGCGCGCGTCACGCTCCTCCTCACGGCTGCGGGCGCGGCGAGAACGGGTGCGGCGGGAGGCGGGACGCTCGTCCTCGTCCTCCTCACGCTCGTCATCGTCACGCTCGACGGGGCGCGGGCGCAGCTCCGGCAGCACCGGCTCCTGGAACAGCAGCGACGTCATCGGACGCGGATGGCGACGCGACTCATGGCCCTCCGGCAACGACTCAACCGCGTCGAGCGCACGGGCGTCGCCGGACGGGTCGTCGAACGGCGGCTGGAAGACGCGCTCGGTCCCGCGGCGCTCGGCGGCACCGGCGGCACGGCGCGAACGGCGACGCGGCGCCGCCTGCTCCTCCTCGTCATGGGACGGCGCGGTCTCCGGCTTGGTCTCCTGGCGGCTCGGCAGATGCGGCTCCTCGAACAGCGGCATCGAATGGTCCTGCACCTGCAGCGCCACGGTGGCGCCGGCCGCACCCACCTCACGGGTGACGCGGCGTCCACGACGGCGACGCGGCGGGGTCGCCGGCTCGGACGGCGCTTCGGATGCCGATGTTTCCGACAATGACTGATCAACGGTTTCGTTCTCGTCGAAACCTTCACGGTTCGTTCTGGGCACAATGCTCCTCACGACGCGCTGCACCACGTCGCCTTAGTCCGGCCCGCCGCGGCTGTCACCCCACGCTCTCACCGTGGTCGCGCGCAATCGCGCACCGCACAGGCTCATCCTGCAAAAGTCTCTGCTGCTCGATGGCGGACACCGGCGCTCGCGGAACACTCACGCGAGGGGATCGACGCCATCCTCAGTCTTCGGGCGGTGGCGTGCAGAGCCACCGTCTTCCAGTATCGCACACTTTTCGCCGGATGTTCGCCCATTGTTCGATTTACGCCGCGAAGCGTGGAATCTCCCGCGCGTCGCGGCATCGCCGGGGCACGGACGGCAAACCCGCCGCGAACGACAAAGCGCGGGAACCGTCTCTCGGTTCCCGCACTTGGGAGGAGGAATGATCGCGCCGCACAATCATCGCGGTACGCCGCATATGATTCGGGGCATCGGCGCGAATCGTTCCGCGTGAAGGGGCGCCGTGGGTCGGCCGTCGATCGCGTCCGACCCGCCGGGCGTCCGCTGACCGTCACTTCGAGGAACGACGTCCAAGGAAGCGACGGATGGCCACGATTTCGGCGATGATCAGCAACACCGCGGCGATGGCGACGACCACGTAGGTGATGGTCTGCCAGATCGGGGCGGCGAGCCGGGGTTCGCCATCCTCATACACCCAGCTGTTCACCGTGGTATAGAGGATGTTGTGCGTCGCCTCGCGCATCGCGATGACCGAGGTGGCCGACTGGTCGGTCACGTGATTGGTCACGTCCGTCGGGGCGAGCATCATGTCGTTGCCGTTGCGAATCAGCTGATCGGCGTTCTGGTAGCCGTAGCCGGCGAAGTAGTCGGTCAGCACCATGCCGCGGAAGCCCCACTCGCCGCGCAGCACATTCTGCATCAGCGGCGCGTAGGCGGCCACATAGGTGGTGCCGATGTAGTTGAAACCGCTCATCACGGCCTGGGCGCCGCCGTCCTTGACGCTCATCTCGAACGGCTTGAGGTAGATTTCACGGATCGCCTGCTCGTTCGACCAAGTGCACAGCATGTTGTTGCGGTTCGTCTCCTGGTCATTCAGGGCGAAGTGCTTCATGAAGGAATACACGCCACGCTCGCGGGCGCCGATGACCTGCTGGGCCGCCATCTCGCCGGACAGCAGTCCGTCCTCGGAGAAGTACTCGAAGTTGCGGCCGCCGAACGCCGAACGGTGGATGTTCATCGACGGGGCGTACCAGCCGGCGACATTCATCTCACGGCCCGTGTCACCGATCATCTGGCCGAACCGATGGGCGAGATCCTTGTTCCACGTGCAGGCGAACACGGTATTCACCGGGAAACCGACCGAACCGACGCCGGTGAACAGCACCTTCAGCGAGGCCGGGCCGTCGGTGTCGGTCATCGCGATCTTGCCGATCTTCTCGATGGCCGCGTTGCCGTAACCACCGGTTGCGATCAACGTGTCCATATCCTCGAAGGTCAGCTGGTCGAGCAGCTCGTCCCACATCGGGTCGTCGTAGTCCTTGCCGGTCAGGTCCGCCAGACGCACGCCGTTGTCGGCGCCCGTCGTCGGCATCTCGTCGTCGGCGTTGTCGTAGTCGGCCGGGTTGTAGTTCGAGTTGTTGATGAACGTGGCCTTGTACTCGTCGGCCAACGACATCGTCGCCGGGGCGGCGGTCGCCTCCGCGTAGTTCGCGAAGTGATCCGCGCGGCTGAGGTAGGTCACGTCGCCCGAGATATCGTCGAACTGGTTCGTCGCCGGAATCAGATCGCCGTCGTGCGTGTTGTCCTCGGAGTCATACGTGATCGTCTCCGGCACGGTGATCGGCTGCTCGTCGATGACCGTATGGCTGTCCGAGCGAATCGAGATGGCGTAATCACCCTGTTCCAGGACCCACGCCTTGGCGTCCTCGTAATCATACGAGGCCATCGCGTCATCCTCGAAGGAGATGGAGATCGTCTCCGAATCACCCGGCTCGAGCAGCTCGGTCTTGTCGAACGCCACCAGGTTCGCGGTCGCCTTCTCGATGCCGCCATTCGTGTACGGCGGGTTGTAATAGACCTCGACCACATCCTTGCCCGCGACGTCGCCCGTGTTCGTCACGGTCACATCGAACGACACCGTGCCGTCGGCGTAGGTCACGTCGCCCATCTCCTGCGAGAAGGTCGTATACGACAGGCCGTAGCCGAACGGATACTGCACGGTCGCATCATAGTCGATCAGACCCTCGTCCGCGGCGGTCTCATAGAACTTGTAGCCGACGTAGATGCCCTCCACATAATGCACGAACGTCGGGTACACCTCGGTGTTGGGGCCCCATGACGTCATGAACTCGTTCATGTTGTCATAAGTGAAGTTGCCGAAGTTGTTGAACGTCGGGGTCTGGGTCAGGTCGTAGACGAAGGTGTCGGAGGTCTTGCCGGACGGGTTCACATCGCCGGCAATAATTTCGCCGAGCGCGTTGAAACCGTTCTGGCCGGCGGGCGGGCACCACAGCACGGACTTGATCTGCGGATACTCGTCGACGAATCCCAGTTCCAGCGCATTCGCGCCGTTGTACACCAGCGTTACGTCGTCGAAGTTCGACGTGACCAGATCGATGAGATCCTGCTCGGTCTGACTCAGTTGCAGGTAGTGTTCGCCGTCCTCGTAGTCCGCGTACTCGGTGGAGTTCTCGTTGTAGACGATGTTGCCGACCTTCATGTTGGTCGGCAGGTCGGCGCCTTCGCCGCCGACACGCGCGATGACGACGATCGCCTGATCCGAGAACGTCTTGGCGTCATCGATCAGGGACTGGTCGTACTGCGCGACCGGCACCTCCGGCAGGGTCCAATCCTGTTCCTGGATGGAAACCGTCGGACGGTCGGTGCGGTAGTCGGTATACAGCTTGCTCAGGTCCTCGTTAGTCTGAATCCCGGCGTTCTCCAGACCGTCAAGCAGCGATACGGTCGGATACGCATCGGTCAAAGCGCCCGAGCCGACGCCGCCGTACACCGGGTTCGTCGAAGCCCAGCCGAATACATTGACGGCGTCGGCATCCATCGGCAGGTTACCGCCATCGTTCTTCAGCATGGTGATGCCTTCGCGCTGCACCTCCGTGACGAACTCGGTCCCCGCGGCGACCGTGTCATCGGAGATCTCGTATTTCTCGGCCGTGGCGTTGTTCAGCAGCGTCGTCAACGGTCCGAACAGCATCATGCACAGCGACACGATCATCGCGATCGCCGCCACGATCCACGTCTCGCTGTGGACCAGCTTCCTGACCGCGTCGTCGCGCACGCTGCGACGATTGACCGCGGCGGTGATGATGATCGCGGCCACCACCACGACGCCGATGACGATCAGCTGCACGCGCAGGGATATCAGCACGTTGATCACATCGGTGATGTTGATACCTAACACATTCGTTCCTTTCCGCTTCCTGGGCATGTCTTCGACGACATACCCCTTCTCCGGAGCAACGACCCGGACGCCGGCCATCTGCCGGCCCTGGCCGCCCGGCGGACCTCGCAGTCCACGCAGCCCATGGTATGGATGACGACCCGGGCGCGTCGCTGTTGTTCACAAGCGGTAATCCTGATTCCGTGAACGGCGGATTCCGGTTCGCGCCGACCCCGGTGCGAACCCTACAATGAATTCCATGAAGAACATCTCCATCGCCATAGTCGACGACGACAATGGTGACGCCGACGCCACGAAGACGATGATCGAACGGTATCTGGCGGACGCCCACGATAAGGACGACCGCTACGCCATCACCCGGTTCGACAACGGTCCTTCGTTTCTCGATATGTGCGACGACGCCGAACACAAGCCGTACGACATCGTCTTCCTCGACATCGAGATGCCCGGCATCGACGGGTTGGAGACGGCGCGGATCCTTCGTTCGCGAGGGTCGCGCGCGGTGCTGGTGTTCACGACGAAAATGGCCCAATACGCCACCCGGGGATACGACGTCAACGCAATCGGATATCTCGTCAAGCCGATTCGGTATCCGGGGTTCGCCCTGTACATGCGCAAGGCGTTGGGTCTCGTCCATGCGCGCAGAGGGGCCACCATCGCGATTCGTTCCGACGACCACATGCGATTCCTTGATTCGAACGATGTGCTCTACGTGGAAGTGGTGGGACACAGTCTGCTGTACCACACCGCAACGGATGTGTGGAAGGATTGGGGGACGTTGAAGGCGATCAGCGAACGTCTCGCCCAATACCACTTCATCCCCGCAAGCCGGTATTGCCTGGTCAATCTCGACAAGATCCAATCCGTGACAGGCTCGGCCCTCACTCTCGTCGGGGGTTCCACCATCGCCGTGTCGCGATCCAGGAAAAAGCCGCTGCTCGAAGCCCTGAGCCGATACTACCGCCAGTAGCCGGCGTGCCCGTCCCAGCCCAGCCCCGCGCCTCCCACCCGTAAAGGCCCACGATGATCGAACCGTTGGAATTCCTGTACTACGCCCCGTTCACCATCGAACTCACCTGCGGCGTCGCCCTGTTCTGCAGACGAGTGGGCGATCGTCGGCCACGCCGCGTCGCCATCGGGCTCATCATCATAGCCGCATGGGCGTGTGCGGGAGGCGTGGCGCACGTCATGCTTGCCGACGGCGTCCAGGCCGGCATCCCGTCAGTGTCGGGATTCGTCAACACGCTGTTCTATCCGCTGCTCGTGCTGATCATCCTCCCGCTGGCCCGTTGGGCCCTGGCCGTGACCTGGATCGAATCGCTGGTGCTCATCGCCATGGGTTACGCCGCGCAGCACACCGCCTTCGCGCTGGTACGGGCGGCCACCGCCACCGCCACCCTGATGCCATCGGCGTGGTCGAGCCTGCCCGTGGAACTCGCCATCACCACGATCCTCTACATCGCCCTATGGATTGCGATAGGACGGCGATTCGAAATCGACAGCGCGAAAATCCGCAACGAGAGGGCTCGCGTGGCCATCAGCCTCATGGTCATCCTCTTCGTCATCCTCGGCAACATCGCCATATACGACCTCTCCCGCGCGGGATTGCTGAATGACCTTCCCCGCATGCTCTGCCACTGTTATGACGCCGCCTGCAGCCTGCTCGCCCTGATCATCCTGACAATGGCGTCGAATATCGACCGGCTGACGAACGACCTGGTGGTGATCCGTCAGATCGACGCGCTCAAGGCCCGACAGTATGAGATGAGCCGGGAGAACATCGAACTGGTCAATACCAAATTCCATGACGTGCGCAAGAACCTCGCCTCATTGCGCCGGGCCATCCAACAGCTTCACCGTACGGAACCGAACGAATCGGGAACCTCCGTGGACACGGAACCGTCCCCGGCCCACGACGCCGCGTCGCCCCCGCAGATTCCGCTGTCCGCGATCCCGCTGCGATCGATCGAGCAGATGGAGAATTCCATCCGCATCTACGATTCCATCTATGACACCGGCGACGACGCGCTCGACACGCTGTTGACGGAGAAAAGCCTGTATTGCGCCGCACACGGCATCACGCTCACCGCGATGGCGGACGGCGCGGCCATCGCGTTCATGGAGCGATCCGACGTGTATGCGCTGTTCGGCAACATCCTCGACAACGCGATCGAGGCGACGGTGCTGCTGCCCGATCCCGACGACCGGCAGATCACATTCACGGTGACCGCGCACGGCCAGCTGCTGCGCATCGAGGAGGAGAACTATTACGCCGGCGAGGTGCGCATCCGTGACGGTCTGCCCGTCACCACCAAGGGCGACCGGCGGTTCCATGGCTTCGGCATGCGTTCAATCGCGCATCAGGTCGCGAAGTACGGGGGTGAAATGACCATCAGAACGGATGACCGGGTGTTCTCGATCTCAATCGTGATGCCGATGCCGGCATAGCCCCCAGGCCTGTGTCAGCCGAGCCAGTCGCGCAGGATGCCGGCCATCAGCGTCAGGTCGCTTTCCGGCACCTGCTCGTCGTGCTTGTGCGCGAGCAGCGGGTCGCCGGCGCCCAGGTTGACGGCGGGGATGCCGAGCGCGGCGAAACGGGCCACATCGGTCCAGCCGAGCTTGGCCACTGGTTCGCGGCCGGTACGTTCCCGGACCAGGCCGACCAACGACTGGGCCAGTGGATCGTCCAGGCCGGGGCGGGCGGACGGCGATTCGTCCTTCATCTCGATGCCGAAGCCCTCGAACACGCCGCCGGTGGCCGCATGCTCGCCGTTGTTCAGCTCCGCGCCTGCGTCCGCGCCCATCATCAGCGCCTTGGCCTGACGGATGTCCTTATCCGGGGCGAACCGGTAGTTCACGTGGATGCGGCACTCGTCCGGGATCACATTCGTGCCGTTGCCGCCGGAGATCAGCGTGGCGTTCAGGCCCTCGCGGTACTCCAGACCGTCCACGGTGATGGACTGCGGCTCATAGGCGTTGAGACGCGCGAGCGCCTCGCCGGCCTTGTGGATGGCGTTCTCCCCCATCCACGCGCGTGCCGAGTGCGCGGCCACGCCGTGAGACACCACGTCGAAGCGCATCGTGCCGTTGCAGCCGCCCTCGATGCCGCAGTTCGTCGGCTCGCCGATGATCGCGAAATCACCCTGGATCCATTCAGGGTGTGCCTGAACCACCTTGCGCAGGCCGTTCTTCTCGGCCACGACCTCCTCATGGTCGTAGAACACGTAGGTCAGATCGACCTTCGGTTCGGTCAGTGTGGCCGCCAGATACAGCAGCGCCGCGTCGGAAGCCTTCATATCGGTGGCGCCGCGCCCCCACATCACACGCTCGTCCGGATGCGCGGCGGCGATCTCCCCGCGGATCGCCGGATCGCCGGGCTCCAGCCAGCGCGGCGGGAAGTTGTCGATCACCGGCACCGTATCCAGATGCCCGCACAGGATCACCCGACGCTCGCGGCCCAGATCCGTGCTTGCCACCAGCGTATCGCCGTGCCTGCGGACCGTCAGATGCGGCTGGCGGCGCAGGAACCGCTCCACCATGTCGGTCAACGGCCCCTCATCGTCGCTCACCGAATACACGGCCATGATCTGCTCCATCAGCGCGGCCAACGCCTCTTCCATCGTGGCATCCGGCGCGAACCTGATCTCCGCCGGCGTCTCGATCGCCGCGGCCTGCATCATCTCATCACTCATGTTTTCAGCCTACCGCCGACCGTCTCCCAACCGGTATCCGCCATACTGGTTGCTTGACCAGTGAGACAGATGAACCGATGCGGGCCGGTTGCTGGCACACTGGCAGGGACAGGAGATGGAGGTGGCATGGGACTGCTGAACGCGTTGCAGGGATTCTGCGTCATCGGCATCGTGATCCTTGCCGGATACATCGCGGCCCGGCTGCGCATCGGCGGGTCGAGCGCGCAGATGGTGCTCAATCGTTTCAGCTTCTTCGTGTGCAGCCCCTGCCTGATGTTCGCCATCCTCTCCAAGGAACCGATCTTCGACATCTTCCATTCGTCGATTGTGGTGGCGTTCGCCTCCGCCATGGCGGTGGGCGTGATCTTCCTGATCGTCAACCGGCTGTGCTTCCACATGGATGCGGCCCACGCCACCATCGGCGCGTTGAACTCGCTGTATCTGAACTCCAACAACATCGGCCTGCCGATCGCCACCTACATCCTCGGCGATCCGGCGCTGGTGGCGCCGATCCTGGTCATGCAGCAGGCGCTGTTCACACCGGTCGGGCTGACCGTGCTCGACATGGCCACCACCGGCCGCGTGTCCGCCAAGGAGGTGCTGAAGCAGCCATTCCATCAGCCGATGCTCATCGCCTCGCTGCTCGGCATTGCGGTGTCGGTGATCTCGGCGCAGACCGGCTGGTTCGTCATCCCCGATTTCCTCTACGACCCGATCGACATGATCGGCGATGCCGCGGTGCCGATGATCCTGATGGCGTTCGGCATGTCCCTGCACGGCACCAGGCCGATGCAGGACAAGACCGCGCGCCAGGCCACCATCGCCGTCACCGTGCTCAAGAACCTCGTCATGCCGCTGGTGGCGTTCCTGCTCTCCTACTTCGTGATGGGATTCCGCGGGCCGACGCTGTACGCCTGCGTGGTGCTCGCCGCCCTGCCGACCGGGCAGAACGTGTACAACTACGCGGCGCGCTACAACGTCGGCACCACCTTCGCACGCGATGGCATCCTGCTGAGCACGATGACCAGCCCCGTCGTCATCGCCCTGGTCGCCGTACTGCTGGGGTGACGGGCCCGTGCCCGACCCGATCAGTCGTCGGCGCGGTAGTCGGTCAGGTTCAGGCTGGCGGCCACGCGGTTGGATGCGAACGCGCCCACCGACACCAGCGCGAAGCACAGCGCCACGCCGCCGACGAAGCCCAGGATTGTGGCCGGCTGCGTCATCGAGGCCGCGAACAGCGGGAACATGAGCAGCAGCGAGCAGCCGCCCGCCACCACAACCACGGTGGTCAGCGGCGTCAGCACCTCCTTGAACCGCGCACGGTTCAACGTCTTCACGTCGGTGCCCTCCAACACCAGCATCCGGTATTCGGCCGCCTGGTCGTACACCGACCCCGCCTGCATCACGCCGCAGCTGACCGCGGCCAGCACGGCAGCGAATCCCAGCGTCAGCAGACCGCCGGTGCCGATATCGCGCATCATCGTCACGCCCGGGTCGTCGGCCGGTGGCGCGGCGCCGCCCGAGGTCCACGCGCTGGTCGACAGGTATCCGCAGATCGAGGTGATGCCGGCGACGAACACCGCCAACGCCACACCGGAGACGTTGCGCCAGGCACGCTTCGGGTTGTCGAGGATGCGGCGCATCGCGATCATCGTGGCGGCGTCCTTCGGATGACGGGCCTTGACGCGGGCGCGGGCGGCCACCACCCACGCACCCACCAGGTTCACCACCGCGAACACCAGGAAGAAGAACCCGATGACCACCGCGTAGATCATCGCATCGCCCAGGCCGGTCAGCATGGTCGGGTTCGAGAACACCAGGTATGCGGCGGCCACCACAGCCAGGAAGATCAGCACCCGCCACTTGGCGGGCAGCGGTTCGGCGGCGCGGGACATCACGCCCAGCGGGGTGATCGCCACGCGGCGCAGCGTAATCAGCGCCGAGACCAGCGCCAGCACGGTCACGCCCGCCACCACGGCCACCAGCGCGATCGACCCCACCCAAAGCTGTTCGAACGTGAACCGCTGATTCTGGAAATTCAGCAGCATGATCAACGGCATGATCGCAAAGTATCCGATGATGCCAATCAGCGAACCGACCAACGCCTGTCCGGCCGCGTCGAGCGCGGTCAGCCGCACCACCTGGCCGGTGGTGGCGCCCGCCAAACGCAACGCGGCCAGGCGGGCGTCACGGCGGGAGGCCGCCAGCCGCGCAGCCGAGCCGGCGAGTGCGGCGAACGGCACGACCAGCAGGACGCAGGCGAAGATGGCCAGCACCACGTAGGTCGAGGCCATCTGCGTCATCTGGTCGTCCGCGAGCCGGCGGGAGAACGCCTCGTAGGTGCCGGGCGCGCAGGCGTCGGGACTGAACAGGCAGCCGATGGTGTGGTCGGCGGAGGCGCGCCAGACGAAGCCGTGCAGGCCGCCGAGCACGGTCAGGAAGATCGCGGTGGCGGCGGCAAACGCGATGATGGCGAGCGCTGAGGTGTGCGCGGTCGTGTCGCTGCGGCCGGGGCGGCGGAACAGACGCCAGAGTGCGAAGGTGCTCATCGGGCCACCTCGGTTCCCGCGGCCGGGGTTCGCCCCTGCCAGCTGGGGGCCGACACCACGCGTTCGTCATGCCCGCCGGCGGCGCCGGGCAGATCCGCCAGACGCCCGTCCTGCATGGTGATGGTGCGGTCGCAGAAGGCGGCGACGTTCGGGTCGTGCGTGACCACCACCACGGCGGCGCCGTTCGCGCGGCTCGCCTCCATCAGGATCGACATGACCTCGCGCCCGGTGGTCTGGTCGAGTGCACCGGTCGGTTCGTCGGCGAACACCACGGCCGGCTGCACGCACAGGGCGCGGGCGATGGCCACGCGCTGCATCTGCCCGCCGCTCATCTCCCCCGGACGCTGGCCTGCGAGCGCGCGCAGGCCGAGTCGTTCCAGCCACAGGATCGCTGCATCGGTGGCGAGGCGGTAATCCACGCCGCCCAGCATCATCGGCAACGCGATGTTCTCGACCGCCGGCAGTTCGGGCAGCAGCTGGCCGGACTGGAAGACGAAGCCGAAGGCGCTGCGGCGCAGCTTGGTGCGCGCCGCGTCCGGCATGGCGGTCAGGTTCGCGCCGCGGAAGGTCACGGTGCCCGCGGTCGGCCGGATGATGCCGGCCAGCGCGTGCAGCAGGGTGGATTTGCCGGAGCCCGAGGGGCCCATGACGGCGACCGATTCGCCTTCGCGCAGGGTGAAGTCGACATGGTTGAGCGCGAGCGTATGCACGGATGCGGGGCCTGTGCCGGCGGTGCCGTGGTCGGCGGCGGCGCGGACGTTGGCGGCGCCGTAGTCCATGACCAGGCCGGAGGCGTTCAGAATCGCGGAGGCGGGAACGCCGGACGCGTAGTCCGGTCGCATGGCGCCAGTCCGCTCGATATCGGGATTCGCGGTGAATGCTGTGGGGTTCTTGCTTCTCATACCTTGAGGCTACGGCCGCGGCCACGCGCACGGCATCGGGCCGACGGACGATTCCGCGTGACGGCGCCGGCCGGGCTCATCCTTGCGGATTAGGCGGTATCGCCGCAAGGGAGGAGTCAGTGCCGGTCACTCGCCGGTCAGGTGCCAGCTGGTGCGGTGCAGCGGGGTGGGGCCGAGTTCGGCGATGGCACGGCGATGCGCGGCGGAACCGTACCCCTTGTTGCGGTCCCACTCATAGGGTGCGTACCGCGGATTGCCGCGGGCGATGTCCACCATGAGCCTGTCCCTGGTCACCTTGGCGATGACGGCCGCCGCGGCCACCGTGGCGCAGTGGCGGTCGCCCTTGACCTGGGTGATGACATGCGCGGGAACCGGCACGTCCGGCGCATCGAAGGTGTCGAGCGCCTTGGTGATGTAATCGTTGGGCCCGTCGAGAATCGCCCCGACCCGTATCGTCGCCGCGTCCCGGGCAGGAGACACGGCCCGGCCGTCACCGGCAGGCGACACAGGCGACATGAACCCCAACCGCCGTTCCACGGCGTTGAGCGCACGCAGGGCCGCGATGCCGAGCGCATGGCTGATGCCCCATTCGTCGATTTCGTCGTTGCCGGCCTGTCCGACAGCACTTACCGCGCACCACGCCTGCAACGGTTCGAAAAGCGTTTCACGGCGTCGTTCCGTCAGCATCTTCGAATCGGCGACACCATCCGGAACCGCCAGCTCCGGCAGGTCACAGGCGCGTATCGCCGCGGCGCCGACCATCACCGGACCGGCCAGCGCACCGCGCCCGACCTCGTCGAATCCCACAATCAGGTCATACCCCTGTGCGGCCAATTCCCGCTCCAACTGCAGTGTCGGACTTTCATGCGCCATATCTTGCTCCCGCCGCGGTGGTGGTTGTTCCCAATGATTCCGAATAGATCATGGCCCGGACGATTCGGCTTTGCCGATGGATTGCGGTCCAAACGGATCACGATCCAAACGGATCACGCTCCGAATAGGTTACGGTACAGGTGGGTTGACACCCGAAAGGATCACAGTCCGACCGACTGTCTGCCCGGCACGTCGGCGAACACGTCGTGATGCGCGTCCAATACGCCGATGCGCTGCAACGGCCAGTATGTGGCCAACGCCACCCCCTCGATGTCCTCCAACGGCACCAGACCGTTCTCCTCGTCGTCCTGATGGTACCGGGAATCGGCGGAGTTGGAACGGTTGTCGCCCATGACGAACACATGCCCCTCCGTAACCTCCACGCGGAACGGGAAGCTGCTGGGAGAGACGCCCTCGCGGATGTATGAGGATTCGTCGACGGCCACGCCGTTGATGGTCACGGGGCTGCCCTCGCCCGCGCACTCGACCACGTCGCCGGGCAGTCCGATCAGTCGTTTGATGAGCCTGTCCTTGCCGAAGACACCGTTGTTCTGCTCGTTGCGCAGCCAGTTGGCCGGATCCTTGAACACCACGATGTCGCCGCGGCGCAGGTCCACGGCCTTGGGTGCCAGGGACAGGGTCAGCACGCGGTCGCCGGGCATGATGGTGTTCTCCATCGATCCGCTAGGGATGGCGTACATGCCGAATACGAACACGCGCAGCAGCAGGATGACCAGTACCGGTATGCCGCACCAGATCAGGGTGTCGCGCAAGCCCATGCCCGCGGACTGACGCGCCGGCGCCTTATGGCGGGGCACGGGGGAGGGATCCACGCCGTGGTCGGCCACGACCATGGTGCGCAGGTCCCGTTCGTCATCGGGATTGGGCGATGCTTGCATCCGCGTGTCCTCCTTGCGTCGGCGGCGTCTCCGGTTGGCGGCGTCGCGTTCCATCATAGCGACTGGTCATATGAAACAACCCGGAGGCCTTGCGGCGCACCGGGTTGCATTCGCGTTTACGTTGTCGGCGTACGACTCAGGCCTTGGTGGCCTTGTTGTCGCGACGCTCGACGATACGAGCGGCCTTGCCGCGCAGAGCGCGCAGGTAGTACAGCTTCGCACGACGCACGCGGCCGCGACGGACCAGCTTGATCGAGTCGATGGACGGGGAGTGCAGCGGGAAGCGGCGCTCCACACCGGTGCCGAAGCTGATCTTGCGCACGACGAAGGTCTCACGCACGCCAGCGCCCTGACGGGCGATCACCACGCCGGTGAAGGTCTGGATACGGGAGTTGTTGCCTTCCTTGATCTTGACGTTCACGTCAACGGTGTCACCGGGACGGAAGTCCGGGATCTCCTCGGCCGGCTTCATGTGCTTGGCGTCAAATGCCTCGATAGCATTCACCATGATGGTTTCCTCCAACGCTGCCGCATGTCAGCGCCTCGGTTCGGGGCGCGGCGTTCAGCCCGCCCGGGGTCGTCATTCCTTTGGGTCTGCCCGCGGGAAGCCTGCCAATCCGCCGGATGCCAAGCCTTGCGGCCGACCGGCTGGACCCTGGTGAGGAGAACGGTTCATGCGGCGACCAATCTCCCGGCACAGCAACTTTCCACTCTACCCGCTCACGCGGACACCATCGCTGGCAGAAACGACTTCACCCAGAATGCGTCATGCCGACGGCTGCGGTCGAGTGGATCAGGATTGCGCGGCCATGAGCTGGGCGACCGCGGCCCGGATCGGCGCCTCGGCCTGCGCCGGATCGTCAATGTCCCGCACCGACTGTTCAATCGGGCACATGCCGGTGTTCGCACGGTTGCGGATCATCGGCACCAGTTCGTCATAAGCGGCCTCGACGTGATGGGACTGCAGCATGGCCAGTCCCGCTTCACTCATCACATGGCCGTGCACGGCCACCGCGCCCAGTTGGATATACAGCATGGCGGCGGCCTTGCCAATCACCCGGTCGGAGGCGGAGAATCCGTCGAGCCGTTGCCCCGCGGCCAGCCAAGCCAGCAGCGGTTTGACACCGCGGCCGGTACCGGTGAGAGTCTCGTCGCCACGGCAGGCGACACAGCCGAGCTCATCATGGGCGCTGAGTTCGCGTTGCGCGCGCAGCCAGTCATCGTTCATAGTCATTACATTGTTCTCCTTTACGTCTGTCTTATGACCGTCCGCCCACGGGGACGCCAGACGGACGGTCCCAATCGACACGACCGCACCCTTACGTTTGAAAGCCGCCCCACCCGTGCATGTGACGGACAGAAGCGGCTTTCAATCAATCATCAGACCGTATCGACAGGCGTCACTCCTTGGCGGCGCGATGCTCGACCCAGAACATGATCAGCGGGATCAGGCCCCACTGCAGGATCAGACCGGGCAGACCGGCGAGCACGCTCATCCAGATCGTGGCGACGGCCACCGTCGTGTTGCCGAGCACGCCCACGGCGAACAGGATCGCGGCGGCACGCACCACGCGGCCGCCCACCTGCACCAGCAGCACCTTGGCGATGGTCGGCATGTTGGCGGTGCGCAGCAGGCCGGCGATCAGACCGTAGGCGGCCAGCTCGATCACCATGAACGGCAGCATCGCCAGCCCCGGCATGCCGGACAGCGCGAAGCTGACCAGCGGGCCGAACGCACCGGCGATCGCACCGGCGTACGGGCCGGCCAGCAGGCCGACGAGGATGATCGGCAGATGCATCGGCAGGAAGGCCTCGCCCAGCCCGGTGCCCATGCCACAGATCGCGCCGACGACGTGGAAGATCTGCGGGATCGCAACCGCGCCGATGATGGCCGCGAGCGTGGCGAGCGCCTGGACCCTGACGGACGGCAGTTCGCGCGTGCGGCTGATGCTCATTGTTGTTGCCATATCTGTTTCCCTTCTATGCAAGCTCAATTCCGGACACGAATCAGGCGTCGAGGTCGATGAGACGGTAGTTGCGGTTGCCCAGGCCCATCTCGACGGCGTGTTCGACCGTGTGGATCGCGTGGCGCGACTCCATGCGCTCGATGAGCGGACCGTTGTTGTCGTCCGACAGGTACACCTGGTCCACGCATGCCTGATCCACGGCCACCGGGTCGAGCGAGGCGAGGATGCCGATGTCGTTCATCTGCGGGGCGTGCGGGTTGCCGTCGCAGTCACAATCGACCGAGAGGTTGTTCATCACGTTGATGAACAGCATGTTGCCGTGCAACGCGTTGAACACGCCGGTCGCAGCCTCGGCCATGGCCTCCAGGAAGGAGTCGTGGTCGCCGTCGAACGCGTTGGGCAGCGCCTCGTCCTGGCCGGAGTGGATGCGTTCCTTGCCGTGCGAGGAGGCGATGCCGATCGAGATGTTCTTCAGGGCCCCGCCGAAGCCGCCCATCACATGGCCCTTGAAGTGGGAGAGGACCACGTAGTAGTCGTAGTTCGGGAAGTGCGAGCCCACGGTGTCGCTGGTCAGGCGCTTGCCGCCCTCGATCGGGATCTCGATCTCGCCCTCCTCATCCTGGAGGTCCACCGGGGCGATCTCCATGAAGCCGTGTTCCTTGATGGTCTCCCAATGCTTCGAGGATTCGTTGCGGGTGCCGGCGTATGCGGTGTTGCATTCGACGATTGTGCCGTTGAGACGCTGCACGAGGTCCTTGATCAGCGCCGGCTGCAGGTAGTGGGTGTTGCCGCCTTCGCCGGTGCTCAGCTTGACAGCCACCTTGCCCTTCGGCTTGACGCCGAGCGCCTCGTAGGCCTTCATCAGTCCGGCGGGGCTGATGTCCCGGGTCATATAGACCACCGGTGCGGTGGGCGAGTCGGTCTGATAGGTCGTCACCATATGCTGCCTCCTTGCGATATTGGTTGTATATGCTCACGATACCGCCAGCGATATGACAATACGCCGGATGCGAACGCGTCACCAATGCGGCGGCATACTGGATTCCATAGCTTCCAGGTATGGGAAGACCCCGACCGTAGCCGGGGTCTTCAACAGCATTCCAAGCGAAGCTCAGAACTCCCATGACGAACAGTCCGGTGGACTGTTCGTAGCCGGGCGCGCCGTATTGCGCGCCCGCGCTGGGCACAGCGTTCTGAACGGAGTTCAGAACTCCCTATACTGACGGTAGAAACGGATCAGCGACTGGGTCGACGCATCCTGCGCGGCCAGCGCCTCATCGTCCTGCGAGATGGCCGGGGTGATCTCCTTGGCCAGCTGCTTGCCGAGCTCGACGCCCCACTGGTCGTAGGAGTCCAGACCCCACACGGTGCCCTCGACGAAGGTGATGTGCTCGTACAGCGCGATCAGCTCGCCGACGGCGAACGGGGTCAGCGCCACACCCAGGATCGAGGTGGTCGGACGGTTGCCGGTGAACACGCGGGCCGGTACGATCTCCTCCGGCGTGCCCTCGGCGCGCACCTCGTCGGCGGTCTTGCCGAACGCGAGCGCCTTGGTCTGCGCGAAGTAGTTGCCCAGGAACAGCTCGTGCACGTCCTGATCGCCGTCCTTCAGCGGGTTCGGGGTGTTCACGAACGCGATGAAGTCGGCCGGGATCAGCTGGGTGCCCTGGTGGATCAGCTGGTAGAAGGCGTGCTGGCCGTTGGTGCCCGGCTCGCCCCAGAAGATCTCGCCGGTCTCGGAGGTGACCGGGGTGCCGTCCCAGCGCACGGACTTGCCGTTGGACTCCATGGTCAGCTGCTGCAGATAGGCCGGGAAGCGGTGCAGGTACTGGTCGTACGGCAGCACGGCGTGCGAGGCGACCTTGAAGAAGTTGCGGTACCACACGTTGAGCATGCCCATCAGCACCACGGCGTTCTGCTCGAACGGGGTGTTGGCGAAGTACTCGTCGATCTCATGGAAGCCGTGCAGGAACTCCTCGAAGCGGGCCGGGCCGAAGACCACAGCGAGCGAGGTGCCGACGGCGGAGTCCACGGAGTAGCGGCCGCCAACCCAATTCCAGAAGCCGAAGGCGTTCTCCGGGTCGATGCCGAACTCGGCGACCTTCTCCAGGTTGGTGGAGACGGCGACGAAGTGCTTGCGGATGGCCTCGGCCTTCTTCTCCTCGGAACCGTCGATGGCGCCGGAGGCCTTGAGCTCCTCAAGCAGCCAGGTGCGGGCGCCGCGGGCGTTGGTCAGGGTCTCCAGCGTGGTGAAGGTCTTGGAGACGATGATGAACAGCGTGGTCTCCGGGTCGAGGCCCTTGGTCTTCTCGGCCAGGTCGTTCGGGTCGATGTTGGAGATGTAGCGGGCCGAGATGCCGGCGTCGGCGTACGGCTTGAGCGCCTCGTACACCATGACCGGGCCCAGGTCGGAGCCGCCGATGCCGATGTTGACGACGGTCTCGATCTTCTTGCCGGTCACGCCGGTCCACTCGCCGGAGCGGACCTTGTCGGCGAAGGCGTAGATGCGGCCGAGCACCTCACGCACATCCTTGACGGTGTCCTGGCCGTCGACGATGTATTTGCCCTCGTCCTCGACCGGGCGGCGCAGCGCGGTGTGCAGCACGGCGCGGTCCTCGGTGTTGTTGATGTGCACGCCGGTGTACATGGCCTTGGTGCGCTCGTCGAGCTTGACGGCCTTGGCGAGGTCGGCGAACAGCTTGAGGGTCTCCGGCTTGATGAGGTTCTTGGACAGGTCGAAGTGCAGGTCGCCGGCGTCGAAGCTCAGCTTCTCGACGCGCTCGGGATCGTCGGCGAACCACTGCTTGAGGCTGACGCCCTCGCTCTGCAGCTCGTCGTAGTGCTTCTGCAGCGCGGCCCACGCCGGGGTCTGGGTGGCGTCAACAGGAGGATTGATGGCCATAGTGAACAGGTCCTTTCCTTTTCCGAATGAAGCGGCACGGAAGTCGCTCCGCGCCGTTGCTCTTCAAGCACCACGGTACCCACGAAATTGGACAGACCCGCAGCGCGACGCGCATCCGCCGCCACTTATTCTGCAAACGTTCGCAGAACCGCCGCGGCGGTTCGCTATCGCCCCAATCGCAGCATCCGCAGCACCGGACGGCGGATCAGCCCATCCAGCACGGCCACGACCGCCACATACCCCACCGAAACCGCCGTCCCCTCGGCCAGCAGCCACAGCCCCGCAGCGCCGCCGCCGGACGCGGCCCATCGCGTCACGTCGGCCAGCAGCCCCTGAATCGCGACATCCATCGCCACCGTGCCGAACACCGACTGCACGATGTAGAACCCCAAGATGCCGGAGGCCAGCCACGCCACGGCCCGCGCCGTCACGGAACCGGACGTCCCCGCCCCGCGCGAGGCACGAGCCAGGTCCACGCCCTCGCCGCCCGGCCCCGCCGCGCACACCATCACCAGCAGGAACGCCAACGCCATCGACGCCGCGGACGTCGACTTGTACGACAGCTGGGCGATCAGCGTCACATCCCTGCGTATCGCGGCCACCGCCTCCACCGTCAGCACCACCGCGGCGACCGCCACCAACGCCTTCATCCAACGGCGCCGCCATCGTGGCAGATCAGCGGGCCGCGGCGCCCCGGACATGCCGGCCACACCGGCGATCGCGAAGGACACCGCATACGTGATCGCACTCATCCATTTACGCCAGTCGGTCAACCCGCGCGTGGCGGCGTCGCCCGGAGAGACGAACGCGACGTACCCGTTCACCATCACCAGAGCGACCACCAGCACGCAGGCGACCGCCACGCGGATCCGCGCCGGCACACGCCGCAACAGGCAGGCCAGCACCGGCGCCACCGCCACGAACGCGGCGTACAGCCACACGAATTCAATCCCCAACGTCCACTGCCACACCAGATGCACATTCACCAACGGCATGACCCACGCGTCGAATGCGAGCGCGACCACCGCCACCAACACCACCGACACGGCAATCACCAGCACACGGCGTACGGTGCCCCGCAACGCGTCGCGCCAATACCCCGCCTGCTTGGACCGGCGCGCCAGCGAGGGGATCAGATAGAACCCCGAGATCATGAAGAACACATGATTGCCCCATGCGCCCATCAGCGCGATGATGCCCAGCACGGCCAACACCGTGGGGTCCGACCCCAGCATGTCGCCGATCTGACTGCAGCCGGCCGCCGGATCACACAGCGCCTGGGCCGTCCACGGCATCATCGTATGGAATAGGGAGATGCCGACGATGGCCGCCAAACGCATCGCCTCGACACGCACGTTGCGCACAGCGCGCGGGGTGTGTGCGGCGCGTGCGGTATGTGCGACGCGCGGGTTGCCGTCGCGGGACACGCCGTCGGCCCCGACATCCGGTATACGGCAACCGCTGGTTCGGTCAGTATTTCCGTTCGCCATCGGCAACCCCTCGCTCTCCATACCGCCGGTCCGACATCAATGCCTCACAGCATACCGCGTCGGGCATCGGCCACGGTGACACGGCGAATTGGACAAATCGCCACCTTGCGCTACAATCTATTTCTCGTGCGCGGGTCGCGTATGCTGCCCGCACGACCACGCCACTTTAGCTCAGTCGGTAGAGCGGCTCACTCGTAATGAGCAGGTCGACAGTTCGATTCTGTCAAGTGGCTCCACAGCCCTAGGCGCGGCACATCCGCGGCCTAGGGTTTTGCATAACCGGCGGTTTCGGTTCCGTCCGCGGCCGGCAATGCGCGCGAGTGGCGTAATGGTAGCCGCGCAGGATTTAGGTTCCTGTGTCTTCGGACGTGTGGGTTCGAGTCCCATCTCGCGCACCACATCCGTCGTCGTTCGTCGTCAAACCTCGTCAACGCCACAGGCCAACCGGGAGCGTTTCACCATGTCCGCACTCATCCAGCCGATCACCCTGTTGCTCATCATCGCCGCCGGCTACCTGTTCAAACGCTTCGGACTGTTCGGCGACCGCGACTACCGGGTGATCCAGAAGGCCGAGTTCAACCTGATCCTGCCGGGCGCGATCATCTACTCCTTCGCCACGAACCCGCACGACGTGAGCCTGCTCGTGGTGTCGGCGTTCGCGTTCGTGGCGGCGCTGGTGCCCACGCTGGTCATGTACGTCTACTCGCGGCGCAGACCCGTGGCCGATCGCGCATTCCTGATGCTCAACGGGTCGGGGTACAACGTGGGTTGCTTCTGCTTCCCGGTGCTGCAGTCGTTGATCGGACCGGCGGCGCTGGTGCCGGCCGCCATGTTCGACGTCGGCAACTGCGTGATGGTCTCGGCGGGCACCAATGTGATGACGCAGACGCTGCTGCACATCCAACCCGGCCGCACGCTGGCCGAGCAGGGGGCCGGCGAGGCGCCGACGCTGCCCTACACCCGTCCCGCCGACCGCGACGCCCGGCGCCTGGCACGCCGCGCCCTGCTGCGCAACGTGGTCAAGGGGTTCGCCTCATCGCCGTCGTTCGACACCTATGTGCTGATGATCGTGCTGATGATCGCCGGCGTGACGCTGCCGGAATGGCTGGGCACGTTCTGCCAGCCGTTCTCCAACGCGAACGCGTTCTGTTCGATGCTGATGGTCGGCATGCTGATGGATCTGCCCGCCTCGCGCCACGATGTGCGCGACGTGCTGGAGATTCTGGGCTGGCGCGTGCCGTTCGCCGTGCTCTTCGCCGCGGCGGCATGGTTCCTGCTGCCATTCGACGCCGTCACGCGCGAGGCCGTGGCGCTGTGCTGCCTAGCGCCGACGGCGATCTTCGCCACGCTGTACACCGACAAGGTGCTGGGCAACGCGCGGCTGGCGGGGTTCACGCTGTCGCTGAGCGCGGTCATTGCGATGGCGCTGATGACCGGCGCCCACCTCCTGCTGTCCTGACGCCCCTCCAACCCGGTCCCCGTTTACGGACTCTGATCTATCGTGACCCTGATCCATCTCACAGAACCGCGGTATTTCAACGATTTACCCCACGGCCGACGAGAGGAATAGATCAAAGCCCGAGAACGGGGGACGAAGACGGCAAGGTTGGGTTCAAAGGAGTGCGGCGGCCAGCTCGGGCATCAGGGCACGCAGGGCCTTGCCGCGGTGGGAGATGGCGTTCTTCTCCTCGGGGGTCATCTCGGCGCTGGTCAGCGGCTCGCCGTCGGCGTTCGTGCGGCCGGGCTGGTCGTCGGGCACGAACAGCGGATCATAGCCGAAGCCGTGCTCGCCGCGGGCGGCGCGCAGGATGACGCCCGGCATCTCACCGGTACGGACGATTTCCCGGGCGATGCGATGACGTCCGTTGCCATCCGTCTCGGCCGCCGGCACCACTAGGGCGGCGGCGCAGCAGAACCGGGCGGTACGCTTGGCGTCCGGGATGTCCTCGATCTGGGCGAGCAGCAATGCGTTGTTCGCCGCATCATCGCCGTGGCGGCCGCACCAGCGGGCCGACAGGATGCCGGGGGCGCCGCCCATCACGTCCACGATCAGGCCGGAGTCGTCGGCCACAGCCGGCAATCCGGTGCGCTCGGCCACGTCACGGGCCTTGAGCAGCGAGTTCTCCTCGAAGGTCACGCCGTCCTCAACCGGGTCCGGCAGATTCATCGAGCCGGCGGAGACCAGTCGCACGCCGGCGGCGCGCTCCCCCAGGCACTCCTCAAGAATCTGGCGCATCTCGGCCAGTTTGCCCTCGTTATGGGTGGCGACGACAATCGTCAAGTCAGTGGTGCTCATGAGTTGTTCCTTTCGGTGGTTCGCACTACCTCGCCTTTCGGATTCCGAGGCGGCCATTTCCAACCGTTCTCATTCGGAACCCCGAGGTAGTGCGAACCTCATCATTCGGCCAGCGCCGCACGCTGGGCAGCCTGAAGCTCCTTGTTGCCCTTTTCGGCCAGATCCAGCAACTGGTTCAGCTCGTCGCGGCTGAACGGACGATGCTCGGCCGTGCCCTGGATCTCGATGAACTGCCCCGATCCGGTCATGGCCACGTTCATGTCGGTCATGGCCTGGCTGTCCTCGATATACGGCAGGTCCAGCATCGGCGTGCCGTTGATCACGCCCACAGACACGGCGGACACGCAATCCTTGAGCACCTTGTCCGCACGCTTGATCTTGCGGTTGCGTTCGGCCCAGCGCAGGGCGTCGACCAGCGCCACATACGCGCCGGTGATCGATGCGGTGCGGGTGCCGCCGTCGGCCTGCAGGACGTCGCAGTCCAGCTGGATCTGGTTCTCGCCCAGGGCCTTCATATCCACCACGCCACGCAGGCAGCGCCCGATCAGGCGGCTGATCTCATGTGTGCGGCCACCGATCTTGCCGCGCACCGACTCCCGGTCGGTACGTTCGGCGGTGGCGCGCGGCAGCATGGCGTATTCGGCGGTGACCCACCCCAGTCCGGAGTCCTTGCGCCAGCGCGGCACCCCGGTGGTGAACGTGGCCGTGCACATCACGCGCGTCGAGCCGCATTCGATCAGGACCGAGCCTTCCGGGGCGTCGGTGAAGTTGCGGGTGATGCGCACCGGGCGCAGCTCGTCGGCCGCACGCCCATCCGGACGCAGCACCACATTGTTCAGCAGATCCTTGATTTCAGCCATGCCACCCAACCTAGCACCTGGGGCATAGCTCCGGATGCAGCCCGTCGCCCCGATTCACTACGCTTCTGGGTAACATTCCTCACCGAAGGAGGGGCAACGATGGTTGATTATTCGCCGGCCATGATGACCGACATGTATGAATACACGATGCTGGACGCCGCGCTCAGGGACGGCACCGCCAACCGCAAATGCGTCTTCGAGATCTTCACCAGGCATCTGCCCGAGGGACGCCGGTATGGGGTGGTGGCCGGCACCGGCCGCATCCTTGACGCGCTCGAGCGTTTCCACTTGGACGACGAGGATCTGCGCTTCCTCTCCGACCGCAACATCGTGAGCGCCGAAACCATCGCGTGGCTGGAGCGTTTCCACTTCTCCGGATCGATCAAGGGCTATCGCGAGGGCGAGATGTTCTTCCCGAATTCGCCGGTGCTGCAGGTGGAGGGCACGTTCGGCGAGTGCACGCTGCTGGAGACGCTGCTGCTGTCGATCCTCAACTACGACTGCGCGGTCGCCTCCGCGGCCTCCCGTATGGTGACCGCCGCCAAGGACCGTCCGTGCATGGACATGGGCGGCCGGCGCACCAACGAGTGGTCGGCCGTGGCGGCCTCCCGTGCCGCCGTGGTGGGCGGATTCCAGGGCACCGCCAACCTGCTGGCCGCGCAGCTGTACGGGCTCAAGGCCATCGGCACGGCCGCGCACTGCTTCACGCTCGTCCATGATTCCGAGCGCGACGCCTTCATCTCGCAGATCGATGCGCTCGGCAAGAACACCACGCTGCTGGTGGACACCTACAACATCGAGGAGGCCGTGAAGACCGCCGTGGAGGTCGCCGGACCGGAACTCGGCGGCGTGCGCATCGATTCAGGCGATCTGGCCGCACTCGCCCAGCGCGTGCGCAACCAGCTGGATGCGTTGGGTGCCACGAACACCAAGATCACCGTGACCAACGACCTCGACGAGTACGCGCTGGCCGCCCTGCAGACCGCTCCGGTGGATTCGTACGGCGTGGGCACCCGGCTGGTCACCGGCTCGGGCGCTCCCACCTGCGCGATGGTCTACAAGCTCACCGAGCGTGAGAACGCCGACGGCGTGATGCAGCCGGTGGCCAAGAAGTCGAAGGACAAGGCCACCGTGCCGGGCCGCAAGCTGGCGTTCCGCTCCTATGAATACAACCTGGCCGACTGCGAGCACGTCATCTCCGGCTCGGAGGATCAGCTGGCCGCCTTCCGCCCCGAAGAGGGGTGGAAGGATCTGCTGGTCGACTTCGTGGACCACGGCCAGATCGACGCCACGTGGCAGGGACATGACGCGATCATGGCCGCCCACGACTACCGTGCGAAGGCCTTGGCCGAGCTGCCCATCACCGCGCAGAGCCTGATGCGCGGCGAGCCGGTGATTCCGACCGAAACCACCGTGCTGTGAGCCCGCAGGGCCCGGTCCGACGGGCCGTTCGGGGACACCGCGTCGGACGATGACCCCGTAAGGCCCGGACGGCACCGTCCGCCAGACCCGCGGACCGTTTTGCCGACACCTGATGTTCGAAGGAGAGCCGCCATGATGGAACCGACCACCACCTATACGCCCTCGCCCACGCGCTATGACACGATGATCTACAACCGCTGTGGCAACAGCGGCCTGAAGCTGCCGGCCATCTCGTTGGGCTGCTGGCACAACTTCGGCGACCACACGCCGTTCGAGACCATGCGCCAGCTGACCCGGACCGCGTTCGACCACGGCATCACCCACTTCG
>NZ_DGVO01000007.1:1891-2513 GCF_002394995.1 Bifidobacterium sp. UBA4282 | reverse complement strand
TGCATCCGCAGTCCATCGTGCACTCGATGGTGGAGTTCCGCGACGGCGCCACCATCGCCCAGGCCTCGCCGCCGGATATGCGTCTGCCGATCGCGCTGGGCCTGTCCGCGCCGGACCGTCTGGACGACATCGCGGCGCCCTGCGATTGGACGACGGCCGCCACCTGGACCTTCGAGCCGTTGGACGATGAAGCGTTCCCGGCCGTGAATCTGGCGCGTCAGTGCCTCAAGGCCTCGCAGAAGCATACCGCTGTGCTCAACGCGGCGAATGAGCAGGCCGTGCACGCGTTCCTGGACCACCGGCTGCCCTACCTGGGCATTGTGGATACGGTCAAGGCCGTCATCGACCAGATGGACGCCGAATTGCGCGGCAAGCCGGTGTTCGCCTCCGTGGAGGAAATGGGCGAAGTTGAGCTCGAAGCTCGCCGTCGCGCCGATGATCTGATAGACAAGCAGTTGTGATTCAGAACGATACCCCAGCCGAAACCATGACCGGTGACATGACCAACAACAAGCCGTTCCGCAAAACAGGAGAGGCCGCGATCAGCGAGAGTCCGCTCCATCCGCGCCGTCAGTCCCGTCGGATCATGGTGGGGCCGGTGCCGGTCGGCGGCGGGGCGCCG
>NZ_DGVO01000007.1:1206-1834 GCF_002394995.1 Bifidobacterium sp. UBA4282 | reverse complement strand
CGCCGATCTCCGTGCAGTCGATGACCAACACGCCGACCGTGGACGTGTCGGCCACGCTCCAGCAGATCGCCGAGCTGACCGCCGCCGGATGCGATATCGTCCGCGTGGCGGTGCCCAGCCAGGATGATGCCGACGCATTGCCCGAAATCGTCAGGAAATCGCCGATCCCGGTGATCGCCGACATCCATTTCCAGAGCAGGTACGTGTTCCAGGCCATCGACGCGGGATGCGCGGCGGTGCGCGTGAACCCGGGCAACATCCGCAAGTTCGACGAGGTGGGACCGGCCATCTGCAAGGCCGCCACCGACGCGGGCATCTCGCTGCGCATCGGCGTGAACGCCGGGTCGCTGGACAAGGAGCTGTACGCCAGGTACGGCGGGCCGACCCCGGAGGCATTGGTCGCCTCCGCGCTGAAGGAGGCCCGCATGTTCGAGGACGTGGGCTTCCATGACTTCAAGATCTCCGTCAAACACCATGATCCGATCACCATGGTGCAGACCTACCGACTGCTCGCCTCCAAGGGCGATTGGCCGCTGCATCTGGGCGTCACCGAAGCGGGACCCGCCTGGCAGGGCACGATCAAGTCCTGTCTGGCGTTCGGCGCGCTGCTGGCCGAAGGCATCGGCGA
>NZ_DGVO01000007.1:921-1151 GCF_002394995.1 Bifidobacterium sp. UBA4282 | reverse complement strand
CGGCGACACGATCCGCGTCTCCCTGTCGGCGCCGCCGGTCGAGGAGGTCAAGGTGGGGTGCAAGATCCTTGAATACCTGGGACTGCGCCCGCGCAAGTTCGACATCATCTCATGCCCGAGCTGCGGACGCGCGCAGGTGGATGTGATCCAGCTGGCCAACGCCGTCACCGAAGGGCTCAAGGATGTGACCGCGCCGATTCGCGTGGCCGTGATGGGCTGCATCGTCAACG
>NZ_DGVO01000007.1:0-871 GCF_002394995.1 Bifidobacterium sp. UBA4282 | reverse complement strand
CTGCATCGTCAACGGTCCGGGCGAGGCGCGCGAGGCCGATCTGGGCGTGGCCTCCGGCAACGGCAAGGGGCAGATCTTCATCAAGGGCAAGGTCATCGAAACGGTGCCCGAGGATAGGATCGTGGATACGCTGCTGGAGAAGGCCAACGAGATCGCCGCGCAGATGGAGGCCGAAGGCCAGGTGCCGGCCGGCGCCACCGGACCGGTCGTCGTGCCGATCACCCATACCGCACGTCACATGTGAGCGCATGCGCCGGCCGTCGCGTGACTACAATGAACCGACGTGATGCATCATCGGAAGTCCACACGGCGGCCGGGCGGCTGGAGCCGCCGCCAGCGTCTGCTGACCACGCTGCCGATATTCATCGTGCTGTTCGGCATCCTGGTCACCGTCTCCACGTTGACCGACGTCCAGTGGCATGACGACGCCACCGGACGCACCATCACGCCGGCGACCCCCAACACCGCCGTCGCCTTCGCCAACCCCGACGATGTCCCGCTGCCCACGCTCGGCACCTACGAGGTGCGTGACCGCTACGTGACCATCGACGTCACCCGCGCATCCACAGGCGAAGTCCAGACGCTGAACGTGCACGTCCGCGAGCCGGTCGATGCCGGAAACGGTCTGCCCGGCGTCGTGTTCCTGCACGGGGCGGGATACGGCACCTGCGACAACTCGTTCAGCGACGTGGCGAAGGCGATGGGCACGGCCGGTATCGTGACCGCCGTGGTGGACAAGCCCGCCTGGTCCACCATCGACATCAACCGCGACTATCCGGCCTCCGCGGACGCCTATGACGCGGTCATCGACTACGTCCGCGGCCTGGACGCGGTGGACGACGGCAAGGTCGGCATCTACGCCACCTCCGAG
>NZ_DGVO01000008.1:21420-22291 GCF_002394995.1 Bifidobacterium sp. UBA4282 | reverse complement strand
CTGGAGGGCAAGGACTACGTCATGCGCGACGGCGACATCGTGGAGTTCAAGTTCAACGTGTCCCACTGAGCTTCACAGGTGTTAAAAAACGGCGTGATTCCAACGGTTTCCGGATGTGGAATGTTGGAATCGCGCCGTTTTTGAATGCAGAGAAAATGGCGGTTTCTGCCACGTATCGGGCCGTTTGTGACACCGATAGTGTGCGGATAGTGTGCCCTTTGGGAGACCTCGGAGGGCAACGACTCCAACGGCTCCGAGACCACGCGCGGACACGCTTAGGGTGCTCTCCCGAATACGGAAAGGGAGATCATCATGGTCACACGGAAACGTCGCACCAAGGGAGTCGGAAGCATCATCCATGGAAAGGACGGCACATGGAGGTTCCGCAAGGACCTCGGGGCCGACCCGGCCACCGGCAAACGCCGATACGTCGAGGCCAAGGGGCGCACCAAGGCCGAGGCCCGGGAACGGTTCGACGCCAAGATCGCCGAGCTCGAACGCACCGGCCTCATGCCCGGTGCCAAATCCCCGTACCTCAACGATTACGTGGAACGCTGGCTAGAGGACTACCGGACGCGCGTCAAGCCCACCACCTACCGGACTCGGGCCGGCCGCCTGCATGCCTGCTGCCAGGTCATCGGCCACGTGCGCCTCACGGACCTGACTCCGGAGCATGTCCGCCGGTGCATGCGCGTGCTGGGGGAGCGGCTCGCCCCCTCCACGCTGAAGGACCACTTCGTCAGCCTGAAGATGGTACTGGACGACGCCGAACTGGAGGAGCTGATACCGGTGGACCCGTGCAGGAAGGTATGGCCGCCGCGCGTGGAGCCGACACCGGTGCGGATCCTCGCGCCCGACCAGCCGCAGCGGC
>NZ_DGVO01000008.1:18824-21374 GCF_002394995.1 Bifidobacterium sp. UBA4282 | reverse complement strand
ACGACCAGCCGCAGCGGCTCATCGCCGCCGTCACGGATATGGGCGAGGCGCGGCGCGGCCCCGTGGACACCGGCGATTGTACGGAGATGTGGGCGCTCCTGTTCGAGCTGGCGTTCTCCGCCGGCATGCGCGAGGGCGAACGGTACGCGCTCATGCCATACGAGCTGGAGCTGCGGGACGGGGTGCCCGGCATATTCGTGCAGCAGCAGATCCAGGCGTACGGGCGCCCCGGCGAGACGGTGATCCCCAAATGGCTCGACGCCGAGCACCTGTACGGCACACTGTGGCTGACCACGCCCAAGACGCGCGCCGCCACGAGATTCGTGCCCATCTCCCAAGGCCTGTGGGACAGGCTTTGGGCGCGCATACGACGCTTGCATGTTGGACCGCGTGACTTGGTGTTCACGACTCAGCGGGGCACGCCGGTCCGCGAGTCCGTGGAACGCCACCACTGGCTGAAGGCGCTGGAAGCGGCGGGCCTGCCGCTACCTGCCCAAGAAAACCCCGTTCGACGACCTGACCCAGGACGAGCTCGACGCGATCGTCCAGGAGATCAACGACACCCCCATGAAACAGCTCGAATACAAAACACCCAACGAGGCATGGGACGAGGAGACCAGCAGACTACAATCTAAAACCACCAACCCAAGCACAAGCGTTGCACTTACAAGTTGAATCCGGGCACCGCGATTCATAGCAATGAGTGTTGTTTTTAGTGCGAAATATCTTGTCAAGAATTCCGTCTGTTCTATTCCAGCGTAACGGGAATGGCTCATTGGGTTGGTATGTGTCGGCTGAATCCAAACATAGTGAATGACATGTGACTATGTATGGAAGGTCGTATCGTTCTACGCGTGGTGGAAAATGTCGATACGTGGTCATTATCCCATGAGATGAAGAGTTCCTAATGCGTGTGGGATAATGCCATCACCGAAATGCTTCATAAGGAGGTCTCAATGGAGCAGCGTCAATATGTCTGTCAGAAATGCGGTTGCCGCGAGTACGTCAGCGACCAGTTCCAGGCTACTGGTGGCAACTTTGCGAAGATCTTCGACATCCAGAACAAGCGGTTCATCACCATCAGCTGCCGACAGTGCGGGTTCACGGAGCTGTACAGCTCGCAGACCGATGGCGGGATGAACGTGCTGGATTTCCTGCTCGGCTGACCTGCGATTGTCTATAGCAGAGCCGCGGAGTAATTCTCAAACTTTCTCATACAGCACCGTTCAGTGTCCCGTCTGTGTCCCGAAACCTACGGAATATGCAACGGCGTCTGGCGCTGCCGGAGTCGAGCGGTTACAGTGGAACCATGAGGAGCAACGGCGCATGCCGCATATCGGGTGAGGTTGTGGAGAGACGATGAGGGTCTTCGACTTCGATGGGACGATCTACAAGGGCGAGAGCCTGTTCGACCTGTATTTGTTCAGCGTCCGCTATGAGCCCCGTGTATTGAAATACATCGCACCGGTGGCCCAATGCGGCATTCGGTACAAGACCGGCCACGCCGAACTACAGACGATGGAACGCAAGCTGGGGCGCGTCATCCACCGGTATTTGCAGGATATCGACGCATCGAAACGCGTGGCCAGGCTGTGCGGTTCCAACCCGTCGCCAACGGTTCCGTCAAAGCGCGGCGGCGATCCCGTCGCGTCCTCCCACGCGGGACTGAACGCGCTGTCGGAGGCCTTCTGGAACCGCAAGTTCTGCAAGATCAAGTCATGGTATACGCCCCAGCCGGACGATGTCATCGTCACCGCGTCGTTCGACCTAACGGTGGGGGAGGCCTGCCGTCGTCTGGGTATCCGACACCTCATCGCCTCCACCATCGATCCGGAGACGCTGGAGATCTCCCACCTGAACTTCCGCACGAACAAGGTCAAGCGCTTCCGTGAGATCTATGGCCCCGACGCTGTCATCGACGAGTTCTACACAGACAGCTACCACGACCAGTCCATGATCGACCTGGCCCGCACCGCCTATTTGGTCAAAGGCAACAGACTCATCCGCATCAAGTGACGGCGCTACTCCCCGAGACAGGCGCCGCGGTATTCCATCTGACGAACACCACGTGACGGCGGTCTATCGCGCTCCGTAGCATTGGTCTGCGGCGACCGGCGCGAACGTGCCGCGCTGCAGAGTCGACGGCCGGGAACCGGGTGATGGAGGAGTGCCGTCCTACCGCGAGCGATGAAGGAGAGACGTTGGAACCGCAGGCGTATATGGTCACGCAAGGGGAAGGGTTCCCGATCGTCTTCGCGCACGGCATGGGCGTCGATCATCGGTCGCTGATGATGCTCGACCGGTATTTCCCGGAGCGGACGCAGCGCATCTACCTCGATCTGCCCGGGTACGGCCGCACCCCGGCGCTGGACGGCCCCGGCGGTTTGCCCGAATACGTGGACTGGTTCTGCGGCGCGATCGACGACATCCTCGGGCCTCGTGCGCCGTTCGCCGTGGTCGGCAACTCGATGGGCGGGGTGCTGGCTCGGGCCGTGATCGCACGCAAGCCGCGCCGTGTGGCGGGCATCGCCCTGATCGCGCCGGTCATTC
>NZ_DGVO01000008.1:5435-18763 GCF_002394995.1 Bifidobacterium sp. UBA4282 | reverse complement strand
CCGGTCATCGACCCGGTGATCGCGCGCCGCCGCGTCGCCGAACATGTGGTGAGCGAGCCGAATCCGGACCTGATGCACAAACTGCCGCTCGACCAGGTGCTGGACTTCATCCGCATGGGTGTCAATCAGTCGTTCGAGGCATGGCGGCGGTATCAGATGTATGTGCTGCCGGGCATCCGCGCCTTCGACCGCGCCGCGTACGCCAGGCTGGAGGCCCGCTACTGGCTGGCCGAGAACCCGGAACGTGCATTCGGCACGTTCGAGGGGCCGACCGCCATCATCTGCGGTCGTCAGGATCAGATCGTCGGCTATGAGGACCAGGAGGAAATCCTGCCCCACTATCCGAACGCGCGGTATGAGGTGATTGAGAACGCGGGGCACAATGTCTACGTGGACCGGCCCGAACAGGTCGGCGCATTGCTGCGCGATTGGGCCGGACAGCTGCCGATTCGTTAGGAGAGGGATGGAACAGTTCACGGTGGTGCTGGACCAGCTGATCGGGTTCGCGATCATGCTGGTCATCGGGTACATCTGCGTCAGGTGCAGGGTCTACGGCGAGAAGGCCCTGGAGGGCATCTGTCAGCTGATCCTCAAGGTGGGTATACCGCTGATGGTGTTCTCCAATGCCACGGCGGGCGCCACGCGCTCCGACCTGTTCGAATCCGGTGTCATCCTGGTGTTCCAAGCCGTCATGTACGTGCTGCTCATCTCATCCACCTGGCTGATCGCCAAGGTCATGCGCCTGCCGGTGGACCGCGGTCACATATTCCAGGCGGCGTTCATATTCGGCAACGTCGGGTTCATCGGACTGCCGCTGCTCATCGCCCTGTTCCCGGAACGTGGCGCGTTGTTCTACTCGCTGATGGCGCTGCTCGACCAGTTCCTGATGTGGACCTACGGCGTCTGGCTCACCCGATCCGAACGGACCCGCCGCGAACGGCCCGCCGCATCGTTGGCGCAGCAATTGCGCGGTCTGCTGAGTCCAGGCCTGGTGTCCGTGGTCGTGTCGTTGCTGGTCATCCTGATTGGCATTCCGATCCCCGAGGATCTCAACACGCCGCTGCATACGGTCGGTTCGATCTCCACGCCGCTGTCGCTGATGTACATCGGCGGGCTGTTCGCGCTGCGTGACTGGAAGACCACGCTCAAGCAGCCTGAGGTGTATGTCGGCATCGTGATCAAGATGCTGATCATTCCGATCGTGCTGTTCGCGCTGCTCACCTTCGTGCCGCCGATGCTGGGGCTGGGGGCGATGAACGCGGATATGGTGCACGCCGTGACCGTGGTGTGCGCGATGCCGACGATGGCGGCGCTTGTCATGTTCGCCGAGCGGGAGCGCAACATGCCCGAATACGCGGTCGGTCTGGTGCTGGTGACCACCGCGGCCAGCCTGCTGACGCTGACCGGCGTGTCCTACGTGGTGTTCTGATGCGGGATACTGGTGGTATGTTCGCGCTGTTGGAGACGCTGATCGCCGTCTATGAGACCGGGCAGTTCACCATTGCGGCCGACGAGCTCAAGGTTTCGCAGTCCACGGTGTCCTCGCGCATCGCCTCACTGGAGGCCATGGTGGGCGCCCCGTTGTTCGTGCGGCACGCCAAAAGCGACGTGACCCCCACCGAAGCCGGCACGCTGCTGTACCGCGCGGCCACGCAGATCGGCGGCGTGTGGCGCGACGCCCGCGAGGAGATCGCCCGTACGCGGGCGAACCGCGAGCCGTTCTCGATGCTGGTCTCCCATACCGCCGCCGCGGTGCTGATCCCCGCGGCGCTGCGCGCGACGCTCGGTGAATTGGGCCGATTCGAGATCGCCGTGGCGGCCTCGAACTCGGATGGCATCCTGGAACGGGTGGGGCTGAAGGAGGCTCATCTGGGCGTGGTCGAGAAGCCGATCATCAGCGAATCGGTCGAACGCGTCACCCTGTGCGAGGACGAACTGGTGCTGGCCGGAGACCCCTCGGGCGTATGGCTGGTGCGCGAGCATGGATCCGGAGTGCGCTACTACACCGAGCTGTATTTCAAGGCGGAGAGTATCGTGCCGACGCACGCCATCGAGGTGGCGAGCAACGCCTCCATCGTCGCCGCGCTGGCGGCGGGCGTGGGCTGTTCGATCGTATCGCGCGCCGCGTGCCCCGGTGGGGTGCCGGTGCATGATTTGGGGCCGGAGTTCGTGCGTCGGTTCTACGCGCTGATCCCGCGGTCCGGCCTGACCCGCGACCAGCGTGCGCTGGCCGATGGCATCATCACGGCGTTGCGCGACGTCAGGCTGCGCTAACGTGCGCCTGTTCGCCAGTCGAACGGCGTTCAGTGGGCGCATTGTCGCTTCAGTGGGCGCCTTGGACGCATGACCGAGATTTCAAGGTGCCCGGAATGCCAATAATATCGGTCGGCTGGCACCGGTGGCGGACGCCCACTGAACGCATAATCCGCCCACTGAAGAACGATAGTTGGGTGTATGCGGTCCGGCGGGAACCAATGGTATCGAAAATCGTGATGATATTCATCGATACGTTCTATTTGACCGATATGGGGTGGCGTTGTTCAATGGAAGCATGAGAGAGTTCTGCACCAAGTGGTGGAAGCGCATCGCGACCACCGATATGTTGTTCATCGCCGTCCTGACGCTGATCGCCTCCTTCATCGGCACCTTCCTCAAGCAGTTCGATGGCTTCTCGCTGCTCGGCCCGCTGATCATCGCCCTGCTCATCGGCATGGTCATCCAGTTCCCGATCCGTTCCCTCTACGTCGGCACCAACGACTCGCGCAAGGCGGGCGTCAAGGACGCCGCCGGTCTGATCTCCAACAAGCTGCTGCGTCTGGGCATCATCCTGCTCGGCTTCAAGCTCAACCTGCAGGTGCTGTTCACGCAGGGCATCAAGTGCCTGCCGATCGCGGCGGTCATCGTCACGCTGGTCATCGTCGTGACCTACCTGATCGCCCGTGCGCTCAAGGTCAGCCCGATGCTCGCCATCCTGACCGCGGGCGGCACCGGCATCTGCGGCGCTGCCGCCGTCATGGGACTGTCGGGCTCCATCACCGTTCCGGAGGAGGACGAGGAGGAGAAGGCCGACAACGAGGTGATGGCCGTGGCCACCGTGGCCATCATGGGCACGATCTTCGCGCTGATCGAGATCGCGCTGTTCCCGGCGCTCGGCCTGACCCCTGCCCAGCAGGGCGTGGCCGCCGGCGCCAGCCTGCACGAGATCGCCCACGCGGTCGCCGTCGGCGGCGCCTTCGGCGAGGAGGCCCTGAACATGGCCACCATCATGAAGCTGAGCCGTGTGCTCATGCTCGTCTTCGCAGCCATCATCATCGCCATCTGGTGGGACCGCACGCATTCCACGGTCAAGCATGAAGGCAAGCGCAAGATCGCTTTCCCGTGGTTCATGCTCGGCTTCATCGCCGCCTCGGTGCTGGGCACCTATGTGCCGTTCCTGACCGCCATCTCCGCCCAGCTGGTCGACGTGGCCTACATCGTGCTCGGCATGGCCATGGCCGCGCTCGGCATCAACGTGAACTTCAAGGCCATCGCCTCCAAGGGCGCCAAGGCTGTGCTCGCCAGCTTCATCGCCTCGGTGCTGCTGGTGGCGTTCTCGGTACTGGTCGCCAAGCTGTTCTTCTAAATGGTCGGTGCCGGAAACGGCGCGACCGATGATATGCGAGGGCCCGCCTCCGATGTTCGTTCGGAGGCGGGCCCTCGTGGCGTATCGCGGCGTGTCTCGCCGCGGAGGTCTTACTTGTTGAGCATGCGCTTGATGCCGTTCCACACGGTCTGGGAGAGCGCGTAGTGGCCGAGCGAGGGGTCGGTAGCGGCGAGCGGGGAACGCAGGGCCTGATCCGTCATCTGCTGGTTCATCATGGTTGTTTCCTTTCGTTGTGGCGCCCGTCTTGGTCTGCGGGTGCCGTATTGGTGATATTCGATCTTCTGTTGTGACAGGCACAGCTTACGTCCTCCGAGCCGTCGGTTTCCTGCTGAGATTTCCAGAAAACTATCAAAAATATCGGGTATTCTTGAAATAAAGATAAAGAAATGGTGAAGAACGAAAGGAGGGGCGATGGCGGAGCCGGTGGTCAGCGAGGCCAAACTGCGCTATCTTGACTTCCTGAGCCGGGAGGACCGCGTGCGGCACCACCGGTATGTGGAGGAGATGAAGCAGTACGAGCTGATGAAGAACGGCGACCTCTCCGCCATCGGCGAGAGCGCGCGGCTGTGGACATCCGGCTTGTACGGCCATGTCTGCGACGACCCGCTGCGCAACGCGAAATACCTGTTCGTCACCTCGATCACGCTGGCCACGCGGTTCGCCATCGAGGGCGGCATGGACGAGGAGGACGCCTACAACGCCTCCGATCTCTACATCCAGGACGTCGACCGCTGCACCACCACCGATGAGGTACGCCGGCTGCATGCCGATATGATGACCTTCTTCACCTGGGCCATGGCCGACATGCAGCGCGGCGAGGTGCATTCCACCGCGGTCGTCGAATGCATGGACTACATCCGCTACCACCTGCACGAGCGCATCACGGTGCCGATGCTCGCGAACCACGTCCACCTCAACCCCACGTACCTGTCGGAACTGTTCGCTAGGGAGACCGGAACCACCATCTCCCGCTACATCGCCGATCAACGCATGGAGGCGGCGCGCAACATGCTCAGATATTCGCAGTATTCGGTCGGGGAGATCGCACAGATTCTGGCATACCGTTCGCCCAGTCATTTCGGCAAGGTATTCAAGGACCATATGGGCGTGACGCCGCGCGAATACCGCAACGCCAATGCCCAGGCCGGCATCTGGCCGGAATAGCCGGATGCCGGGGTTTGGCGCCATCAGGCATTCGGGCGTGCGATCCGGCCATGGTCGTCGGCGTGGTCGCGGTGCCGAAGGTGAACGCGGCATGTGCCTCCGGTGAATTCTGTACAGGTCCATCGCAAAAACGTGCCCGGTCGCGCCGTTGTTCGGCTACGGTGGAATCGGAACGGGTCCGCACGTCCGGTGCGGATCTGATCGATATCGGTACGGCAATCGACGAGTTCAGGAGGAGCGACCATGGGCATGCCGTTGGATCTGTATGTCATCCGCCACGGCCAGTCCGAGGCGAACGTCATCGTGCAGGCGGGGGAGCAGGGCGATAACTCCCTGTACACGCAGGATAACGTCACCGTACCGGACCGCTCGTGGCGGCTGACCGCAATCGGGCGCAAGCAGGCCGATTGCATAGGACGATGGCTGGTCTCCCAGCAGGAGTTGTTCGATCGGTATCTGGTGTCGCCGTATGTGCGCACACGGGAGACGGCGGCCACGATGGCGTTGCCCAAGGCGCGTTGGGAGGAGAGTCGCGTGCTGCGTGAGCGTTCGTGGGGTGAGATCAACACCATCACCCAGGAGGAGTTCCGCACGAACTATTCGCGCAACTGGATGTTCAAGCGCACCGACCCGCTGTACTGGCGTCCGCCGGCGGGCGAGTCGATCGCGGATGTGGCCGAGGACCGCGTCCATAACCTGCTGACCTCGCTGAACCGCAGGGCCGAGTCGGAATCGGTGGTGGCGGTGACCCATGGCGATTTCATGCTGGCGCTGATGCTCACGCTGGAGGACATCTCGGACGAGGAGTTCCTACGCCGCGCGGACAGCCCCGAGTGGCAGATCACCAACTGCACCTGCCTGCACTACTCGCGCCGTGACCCGCACACCGGCCGCACCTCGCCGCGCGTCCGATGGGAGCAGACCGCCCGGCCGGTGCTGGATGAGCGGACCGGGCGTTGGGAGGTCAAGGTCGAACCGTGGCGTGAGTTCACCAAGCCCACGTTGTCCAACGGCGATCTGGTGGATGTGGTGCATTCGGTCGATCCGCATCTGTGAGTCTGCGGCAAAAGGACCACCCTAACCCCTGGACTAGGCGTGTCGCTATACTATTCTGCGGCGCGCGGACGGAGTGTGCCGCGCTGAGAGAGTTCAAAGGAGATAAACAGATGAAGAATCTGTTCAGCTGGGCCATCCATGGCGATGGCAAGACGCTGCATCCGGGCGAGGTCGTCGAACCCGACGAGCGTCTGACCTGGGGCCGTACCGCGGGTATCGGCGCCCAGCACGTGGTGGCCATGTTCGGCGCGACCTTCCTCGTGCCGATCCTCACCGGCTTCGATCCTTCGACCACGCTGTTCTTCACGGCCATGTCGACCGCCCTGTTCCTGCTGATCAACAAGAACGTGCTGCCGAGCTACCTGGGTTCGTCCTTCGGCTTCATCGCCCCGATCACCGCCGTCGCCACGGCGAACAAGGGCCTGGCCGTCGCGAGCTTCGGCATTATGGTCACCGGTCTGCTGCTGGCCCTGATCGGCCTGCTGGTGCACTTCGCCGGCTCCAAGTGGATCGATGTGGTCATGCCGCCGGTCGTCAACGGTGCCATCGTGGCCATCATCGGCTTCAACCTGGCCCCGAGCGTGTGGAACAACTTCCAGCTCGCCCCCGACACCGCGCTGGTCACCCTGGTGGCCGTGCTGGTCATCTCCGTGCTGTTCAAGGGCCTGCTCGGCCGTCTGAACATCCTGCTCGGCGTCATCGTCGGCTACATCTACGCCTGCTTCCGCGGCCAGGTCGACTTCTCCGCCGTGAACGAGGCCGCGTGGATCGGTCTGCCGAAGTTCCACCTGCCGCAGGTCGACTTCTCCATCCTGCCGATGTTCATCCCGGTGGTGCTCGTGCTCATCGCCGAGAACGTCGGCCATGTCAAGTCCGTGGCGCAGATGACCGGCCGCGACTATGACGACAAGATGGGCACCGCCCTGTTCGCCGACGGTCTGGGCACCGCCATCGCCGGTTTCGGCGGCGGCTCCGGCACCACCACTTACGGCGAGAACATCGGCGTGATGGCCTCCACCAAGGTCTACTCCACCGCCGCCTATTGGTTCGCCTCCGGCTTCGCGCTGCTGCTGAGCCTGTGCCCGAAGTTCGGCGCGATCATCAACACGATTCCCGCCGGCGTGCTCGGCGGCGTGACCACGCTGCTGTACGGCATGATCGGCATGATGGGCGTGCGCATCTGGGTTGACAACCATGTCAACTTCGACAAGTCGCTCAACGTCATGACCGCCGCCATCGTCATGATCATCGGCATCGCCGACTTCACGTTCGCCATCCAGGGCGTGCAGTTCAACGGCATCGCCATCGGCACCATCGCCGTGCTCGTCGCCTACCACGGCCTCAAGGCCATCGGCAAGGCCACCGGCACCATCGAGAAGGATGATCCGGACATCAAGTGATGACGGTCCATCCGAACATGGATGACTGACTCCTGTGGGGCGGCTTGAAAGCCGCCCCACATTCATATTCCCTGTCAGGCATCGGCTACCATGCCATGAGGTATTGGTCCCTGTCGGTAAAGCAACGCCGGTACACCAGCAGCATGATGATCGTGTCCGCCAGCAGGGTCAGCGCCGAGATCGCGGCCAGGATCACGAACTGGTATTTCGCCGCATCGAACGGATCCCCGCCGGCGATGACCTGTCCCGCCATCATGCCGGGGATCGTCACGATGCCGCTCGATGCCAGGGAGGCCGTTGTGGGCAACAGACCGAGTCTCAACGAGGAGACGATCGACGGCCGGGCCGCCTCCCACGTCGTGGCGCCCAACGCCAGCATCATCTGGATCTCGTCACGCCGCTCCCGCATGCTTTCGAAGAACCGCGTCAGCCCCACCGCCAGCGCGGACACCGAGTTCCCCAACAGCATACCGGTTAGCGGCACCACCAGCTGCGGGGAGTACCACGGTGTCGGACGCACGATCAGCTCGGCCACCAACGTCAGCATCAGCAGCATCGTAATGACCAACGCCAGCAGTACCGGGCCGGTCATGCCCCGCGGCACGCCCTTGGCGCGGGACAGCGTGATCTGCACGCCGGCCCCCAGCATGACCACGATCAGCAGGGCCACCAGCCAGGGATTGTCGGCACGGATCACGAACCCGATGATCAGCCCCATCGCGCACAGTTGCAGCAACGCGCGGCAGGCCGACCACAGCAGCGTCCGTCCGATGTCCAGCCGCATCCGCCATGACACCGCGGCGGCCGCCACCACCATCAGCATGGCCGCCAGCAGTCCCCAGACGTCGATGGGGTAGTAGGTGCCTGCATTCATGTCACGCCTCCTCTTCCGGCCGCGCAGTGCCGGACTGTGAACCATCGGGGCGCACGCCATCAGGGTGCGTTTCGTCACCTTGCGTTCGACCGGACCGTGAACCATCGGCATGTGCGGCGGCCGGCAGATCGTTGCCGCCTGAATCATGGGTTACGTCGTTGACATGCAGTTGGCCGTCGCTCAACACCAGCGTGCGTGAGGACGCTCCATCCGGTGGCCGGTGCCGTATGCGGATGATCGCCATACCGTCATGCGCCGCCCGCGTCATGATCGCGGCGACCTTGGCCGCGTTGTCGTCATCCAATCCGGCGTCGACCTCGTCGGCCAGCAGCAGCTTCGGCCGGGTCAGCAGCGTACGCGCCAGCGCGACGCGCGCCGACTGGCCACCCGACAGGTCGTGCGGCGGCCGGTCCAGCTCGATGTCGCCGCAGCCTAGCGCATCCAGCATCCGACGAATCGCCTCGTCATCCAAACGATCGGCTGTGTGGTGGACGGTACCTCGGAGCAATGACGAGAACCGTCTCCGACCGCCGTCATATGCGCCCTCCGCACCCTCCGCACCGTTCGGACCGCCGGCGCGAACGGCTAGCGTGAACGGCAGACGGATCGCCTCGGCCACGGTGCTACCGGTCAGGATGGCCTGCTGCGGCAGATAGGTGACCTGTGTGCGCCACTGCTGCGGGGTGAAGGCGGATGCGGGCCGCCCCTGCAGGGTCAGATCGCCGGACGCGTGCGGATTGAGCTGCGCCAGCGCGGTCAGCAGACTGGACTTGCCGGAACCCGAAGGACCGGTCAGATCGATGATCTCGCCGGATTCGACCTGCAGCGACAGGTCGCGGAACAACACGCGCTCGCCGTCGGACGACGGCAGGGTGCAGAACAGGTGTTCGGCGCGTAATAAGGCTGTCATGTCGCCAGTGTAGGCAGGGTCGGTTCGGATGGGGTAATGGGATGTGTGTTGCCGGGGCGGTGCGGTGCGGGCGGTGCGGGCGGTGCGGTGCGTCGACGGGCACATATCCGCACCCGACGCGGAAGCGATGCCGGAGTCGTACCGGTTCGATACAGTGAAGGGCGATTGGTTCCGGCAAGACAGGGAGGTCGTGATGGACAAGCGGATCGCAATCGTGACGGGCAGCGCGTTGGGACTGGGGTATGAGCTCACGCGGCAACTGATCGAACGGGGATGGTTCGTGTGCGGCGTGGATTTCAACGCCGAAAAACAGCGGGAGCTCGCCGAGGCGTTCGGCCCCGACCGCTATCGGGCGTTGACCGGCGACATCTCGGATGAGGCGTTCGTCAAGGCGGCGGTGGCCGAGGCCGCGTCGATCGGGCACATCGACCTGCTGATCAACAACGCCGGCCAGCCGTCGTTCAAGGTGCCGACCGCGTACGAGGCCGCCGACGTGGACAAGTGCCTGAAGGGATTGAAGGGGATGATCCTGTTCAGCGTCGAGACGTTGAAGGCGGATGGCGAGCGCGACCTGAAGATCGCCAACGTCATGAGCACCGCCGCCACACGCGGCAACGCCAACGAATCCGTGTACTGCGCCACCAAGTGGGGCGAGCGCGGCTACACCGAAAGCCTCAAGGCCGCCTACAAGGGCACCAGTGTCAAGATTGTGGGCGTGTGCCCGGGCGGCATCGACACCGAGTTCTACCGCGACAGCCACGACTACGTCTCCGAGGAGAAGCAGCACACGTTCATGAGCCCGGCTGACTGCGCCAACGTCATCCTGTTCAACCTGGTCAACGACGCGAACCTGACCGTCTCCGACATCCTGATCGAACGCAACTACGTGTGATCGTATGCGTAACAGGCATAACGACCATGTTGATGCGGCATTAGCGATCCGGTGGCCATACGGGTAGGAATGAAATCGTATGACTCCGTCCCGTACCGACGGAGCCGATGGAACCGATCAGGAAGGAAACACCATGAACAATCCCAGCCTGTTCCCGATGGGCGAACCGAACGATGCCTATGCGCGGTATTTCATCGGCCAGAGCTATCTGGCACCATTGCTGAACAAGGAGATCGCGCTGTCGAACGTCACGTTCGAACCGGGGTGCCGCAACAACTGGCATATCCATCACAATTCCCCGCAGATCCTGATCGCCGTGGGCGGCGTCGGCTACTACCAGGAGTGGGGCAAGCCGGTGGTCACGATGCAGCCGGGCGACGTGGTCTACGTGCCCGCCGAGACCAAACACTGGCACGGCGCCACGCCGCACGCCTCGTTCGCGCATCTGGCGATTATGATTCCTGGCGCCGACGTGAGCAACGAGTGGCTGGAACCGGTGGACGACGAGTGGTACGGAAAACTGGATTGAGAAATCAAAAAAGTGGTCAGCCCAGACACAACGGCTGACCACTTTCTTTAGGTGGGTTTATTCATTTGACGAGGACCTTACGCCCGCCCTGGATGTAGAATCCTTTCTGAGTGGGAGGTGCGGGGAGCTGGCGCCCCGTGAGGTCGAACCAGGTGGAATTGAGGGAACTGCGGGATGCCCCCTTGCTGCCTTCAGAGTAGCTCCAGGGGGCTGCGACGCCATTGGGGTCGAGGTAGGAGGCTTCGGCGCGGTCGATGGCAGCCTGCAGGCGGAGGGCATCCTCCGAAGTGACGGACTTGGTGTGAATACAATTGCGCATGGCGGCGATTTCCTGACCGAGGTCGTCCACGGCCTCCTGCACCCACGGGCGCTGGCAGTAGAGCGAAGCCGCGGAATCGACGAGGGCGGGATGGATTTGCAACTCGCTCATGGCGAAGACGCGACCGCCATCGCGGTTCTCCAGCGTAGAGAGGCATTCCATCCGCACGAAGCCGATATCCTGCCCGCTGAAGATGGCGGGAGAGGTGTAAACTTCACTGACCTCGCTGGGCATATCTTCTGCGAGTTCGCAGATGAAATCGAGGTTGGAACGGCTGGTGCCCGTGTAGATGCGGAGGTCTTGGGGGATGTCGGGGCGACCGTACTGGGTGTGCTGCGAAGGAGTGAAAGTGATGTAGAAGGCGGGCACGGGGGTGGTGAGCTTGGCCTGCACGTAGCCCGGTTCACTGGGCCACGAGATGCCGGAGTACCATGACTCCCAGTAGGTGCTGGTCTTGCCATCGACGAGTTTGGCGAGGCTGTGGGCTTCCTGTTGGCTGCTGTTTACGTTAGAGCTGAGTGAACTGCTGCCTCGGATGAGTTTCGTGGCGCGGTCGATGGTGGTGACGAAAGCCTTGGAGTAGGTGTGGATGGCTTGCTCGCAGAGGGCGTTGTACACGGCCTCGATGTGAGCTTGCTGCTGAGAACTGTCGATGAGGTTGAGGACGTCGGTGTTGGAAGGCGTCAGGGCGTAGTTGTTGCGGAACTCAAAGAGGGTGGCTTTGGAGGTCGAGGTGAAGCGGCCCACGGGCTGCTCCTTGGTGGCGTCGAGCCCTACGAGGCCTTTGGGGACTCCGATGGTGAAGCCGCTGCTGCTGCGCGTGACGTTGAGGGGCACGGGGACATCGACGAGCTCGGGCTGGGTGGTGGGGCTGACGCTGAGGAACCGGCGGGCGCCGAGGTTGTAGAGGTAGTAGTCCTTGAACGCGGCAGAATAGAGGATGAGCCAGTTGGAGTAGGGGCTGGTGACGGAGGTGGCAGAGCTGGCCGCCGGGGCGCCGTCGGGGGAGGTCTGCGAGGTAGCGCCCGTGATCGAGAGGGCGCCCTCGGGGGTGGCGATGAGGTCTCCGCGGCCGTCGATGTTATGCAGCTGATAGGCACAGAAGGAGGAGAGGTGCTCGGCAGAACCGACTACGCCGTAGGTGAGGGGCTGGGCTTTCTGGCCCAATTGCTCCAGCGAGCGGAGGAGTGCGTCGGTGGACGGAGAGGAGGCCGTGAGGGTGGCGTCGTAGGTGGTATGGAGGTCTTGGAGGTCAGCGGGAGCGAAGCCTCCGAACTGGTCTTCCTCGGACAGGATGCTCGCTGCCAAGGTCTTCAGGTCCTCGATGCGGTACTCATTCTTGAAATACATCTCGTTGATGACGAGGTTGGCCCCGTAGCCTGCGAGGAAGCGGACGCGGAAGTAGCGGGCGGTGACGGCGGAGTCGAGCTCCACGGTGGGGTGGTCCGTGTCCTCTACGTCGAGGCGGCTGCTGACAGGGGTGTAGCGCTTACCGTCCTCGGAAGCATAGAGCTGCAACTGCTTGGCGCGGTAGTTGTTGTCGCGGCTCTGGTAGAGCTCCAGTGAACGGACAGTGACGGGCAGGCCGGCGTCGAAGGTGAAGGCGTGAGGAAAGCTGGCGGAGCCGTTCTTCCACTTATTATGATAATAGGTGGTGAGGTTGCCGTCGAGGATGCCTGCGGCACGACCGTTGTCTCCCTCGCCCACGGTCTCCTCGTCGCTGTAGTCGATGAGCTGCCACGTGGCGGGATCGGACACGGTGCGCGTGGCCTCGATGGCGGAGCGCACGGTCTTGCCGTGGTTGCGGGCGACGGCGAGGTCTATGCGCTGGTTCAGCCGATCGATGTCGATGGTGTCCACCCAGGGCATCTGGCCCTGCAGGGGTGCACGATAGCTGTCGGCGCTGTCGCGTGTGCCCATATACCCTCCGGTCTCGAGGTAGAAGCAGTTGTCGTAGAGCTCCGTGCGTCCGTGGCCGAAGTCATAGCGGGACTCGCGCTTGCCATTGTTTTGGGTGTTGCCGAACCCCACCTTGTTCAGTGCAAACCATAGCCCGCTGGCGGCAGAGCGCATGGCGCCGTTGCGGAAGTAGCAGCGGTGCAGGAACTCGCCGCCGCCGTTGCCGAAGTTCTCGAGGAAGCTGTAGATGCCGGATGTGAGGCGGTCGGCCCCCGCCACGCGCAGGGTTCCGATATAGTGCCAGTCGGGTTCGTCCGCCATCTTGTACCACATAGACTGAAGGGTGCTCTTGTAGTCAATGACCTGGGGGGCGCCTTGGGCGTCGATGGTCTGGATTTGTGTGTGTTCCGGGCGCTCGTTGAGCAGGAACTGGATCCAGTGGTCGAACTTCCAGAGTGTGTCGGCCCGGAAGCGGATACTGCTGCCGGTGCCTTCGCCGCCGAAGCGTGTGGCGTAGGCTCCCGGACCGACATCCACGGCAGCGGACCTCATGTGTTCTGGCAGGTTGCGGTCCTTCTCCACGTCTCCGTTGTCCCAGACGGAGAAGAGCACGCTGTTGCCATAGGAGCCGTCGGGGCGCGT